>CAYXYO010000001.1:0-5588 GCA_964469365.1 uncultured Desulfobacterales bacterium
GAAAAATTTGCCGATCTCCCCATAATAGCCGTTACTTCCCTTTCAGGTGAAGATGACCGCAGAAGAGGGATAGAGGCAGGCATAAACGATTACCAGCCCAAACTTGACCGGGATCAGGTACTGAGCGCCGTAAGAAGGCTGCTTGGGGGCGGCGACATGGAAGAGGCTGCATAACAGATTGCCAGGTGAATAAAATGAACAAAAAAGAGAACATGCCTGAAGTAAAAAATACCCAGATAGTCGAACTGCGTTCTGAAAACATACAGCAATTCGTAACATTCTACTTTGGAGAACACTTCTTTGGTCTTCCCATCGACGATGTTATCGAGATAAACAGGGCGCTGGAGACAACGCCTGTTCCACTTGCGCCATCCTATGTCTTTGGCGTGGTCAACCTGCGCGGTCAGATACTGACAGCAATACATCTGGCCAAACGCATAAATCTTGTTGAATGCTGCCAGGACTATGAAAAGGATGGGGATGGGAATAAAAAAGAGAAGAGGTTCCACAATGTTATCACAGGCAACAAGGAAGAGCCGGTGTGTCTGCTTGTTGAACGCATTGGAGATGTGATGGCTGTTCCGGTCTCCCAGATTGAAAAGGCCCCTGACATGCTAAAAGGCGTTGACACAAGATTTGTCCAGAATGTATGCAAGTTGCCTTCCCAACTGCTTATAATACTGGACAGCGCTGCCATTGAGGCCCCTGATTCAACGCAAAAAAATATTGGTGAAGAAAACAGGGCGGCATAAATCCGGCTGCTTTTATCTCATTGATTCTCTTTGATTCATGGATCTGTTAAAGGCAAGAATGCTCCTGGGACTTTCAGAAATGGACGGCCTGGAAGAGATAAAACGGGCCTACAGGATGAAGGTGCGCAGGCATCACCCTGACACAGGGAAAAGCATGCCTGACGTAGATCTTTTCACTGAAATTCACGAAGCATATCGTCTGCTCACATCAGAATTCCAGACCGAATTCCTTAATCAGGACAGTATTGAAAATCCTTTTGCCCAGGATTCCAGGCCATCAGAGACAGCCTTTTCAGACAGCCTTTACACATTCCTTGACATAACATCCGAGGATGCCTTCAAGGGCAGTGTGATCACCATAAATACAGGGGACAGGGAAACCGTCTGCCCACGGTGCGGAGGAATGGGGCTTGTGGGGAGAACAGCTTCCCGCACATGCTCCCAATGTTCCGGAACAGGGACGCGGCAGGTAAAATGGGGCAATGAAATCCTGGACGTTGTCTGCGTAAAGTGCAGTGGAACCGGCTCGGTAAATCCATTCACCTGCACACTTTGCAAGGGCAGAGGCAGAATAACCCACAACCGGAACGTCAGGATATCACTTCCAAGGGGCGCAAGGAGCGGGATGGTGCTGAAACTGCCTGGCCAGGGGCCATGGAACAGTGAAAAAAAGTGCCGCGGCAACCTGTATGTCGAGATAAATGTCACAATGCCGCATGATTGGGAGCTTAAGGGACTTGATATTTACGCGCCGGTAAAAACCGATATCTGGTCAGTGCTGTCAGGCGACCCTGTCCCGGTAAAAACCATGGATGGAACAATAATGCACCGCCTTGATTCCAGTGAACTCTCAACAGGCAGGATCACCATTGAAGGCAGGGGCTGGATAAACGAAGATGGCATACGTGGCAACCATGTCGGCCTGCTCCGGATCATGTTTCCGGACTTTCCGCCATCTGAAACAGCAAGGTTGCTCATTAATCACCTGAGACACACATGGCCCGCTGGAAACAGTATGCCAATACGCATACTGCCTCATATCACAGGCCAGTGACATCAAGATACATAAAAAATCTTGAAGGAAGACCACGTTGTAACGGCAATCTTTGTCAGCTAACACCATGGCTGCATCAGCCACGTGTCTCCATGAATAGAGAACGCACCACATTCCAGAATTCTATCACTTCCTGTTTCCTGTAGTCCGCGAATGTCCATGGAAGTGGCTGAAAACTCTTTCCCTGATATATCAGGGAAAGATCAGCATGCACCCCCCTGCCGATATATATGCGATGGGTAAAATTTTTACTGGTCGCCAGCACAAGACGTTCGGCAGTCACCATGCCAGGGTCAATATTGACCGCGCGCTGCCCGTTTTCAGCAAACTCCAGCTCGACATCCCTGCATCTTATCTTGATATCCGCAAGGCTATCCTGAGGAACCGGTCGGCTGAATGAAACAAACAGACGCTTTATATCCTCACCAGTCTCCTGGTTGTAGTAGTCTGTCACGTCAAAGGGAAAAACAAAACTTGTAAGATCAAGGGGACCCAATATGGCCTCAAGCATGGAGATTGCCAGTTCAGCCTTTGAAAAATCACTGTAAAGAAGTCCGCATACAGGTTTTGCCGGGCCTGGTTCCCTGAGGTCTCTGATTCCCCTGCTCGGCATATAAAACAGTTAACCCGGCATGTGAATGGAGACAGCCATGTTCAGCTCTTCCATGTCAACAGTAGCTGTCCCCACCTTGCCAACAACAATACCGGCCGCAATGTTGGCAAGCATGGCTGACTGTTTCAGGGAAAGCCCTGAGGCCGTACCCATGCCCATAAGGGCAATAACCGTATCCCCGGCGCCGGTTACGTCAAAAACATCCTTGGCGGTTGTGGGTATGGTAAAGGGCTCCATCCCCCTGCGCCACAGCACCATGCCATCCCTGCCCATGGTGACAAGGACATTCTCAATATCAAACTTTGCGGATATGATTGACGCCGCCTTCATGGCGGAATCTATGTCTGCAATCTCAATGTCTGACAGGGCGGATGCCTCTTTACGGTTTGGGGTTACAAGGGATGCGTGACCATAAACCGCGCTGTTTGAAGGTTTGGGGTCCACAAGTATCATGACATCCCGCTCTGCGGCAGCCTCGCGCAGCAAACGCATTACTTCACTGGTGACAACTCCCTTGTTGTAATCCGAGACTATAATTGCGTCGGCAACGGCAACCGCGTCCCTTAATCCTGACATGAACCTGTCAGGAATTGAAGCGCCATCCCTCATATCTTCCCTGTCAACCCTGGCAACCTGCTGCCCCCTGGCAACAAGCCTTGTCTTTACCGTGGTCTGAAAGCCGTCACTGACAATGGCATCTGTCTCTATTCCGGCCTGCTCAGCCATGGAGATGATACTCTCCCCGGCGCTGTCCCTGCCAACCAGTCCTGCCAGCAGACAGCGTCCGCCAAGGGAGATGATATTGTGCGCCACATTGGCAGCCCCGCCCAGGAGGCTTGTCTCCCTGTTAACGGCCACTACCGGCACAGGTGCCTCTGGAGAGATTCTGGACACCTCGCCCCATACAAAACGATCAAGCATCAAATCCCCCACCACAACGACAGTGGACGATGCCAGTTTGTCCACAGACATCTGAATAGATGAAAAACCGCTCTCTTCAGGCTGCATCTGTCAGTGACTGTTCCTTCCCTTGTTCCCAATGGAGGACTCTATAAGGGGAATCAGGTCTTCTTCCGTAACCATCCCCCTGAAATGCTTTATGATACGATGATTTCTGTCAAGCATGAATGATGCTGGAAGGGCGTAAACATCACCATAGTCTTCAAGGACCCTGGATGTTGCCACAAGCACAGGAAAATTGAGTTTCAATGAACTTATAAAAGGCGGGAGAAGCTGTTTGGGATTCTGGTCAACTGAAATGGCTATCACAGTAAAGCCGCTACTGCCATACTTTTTTACAAGTTTCACAAAGTCAGGCATTTCCATGCGGCATGGAGGACAGTAGGTCGCAAAAAAATTGACAAGAACAGGTTGCCCCCTGAAATCAGAAAGTGACACCGGCTCGTCATTGAGGTCAAGGAGCGTAAAATCAGGGGCTGTGGTCATGTCGCCCCCATGACCCGTGTTGCCATTGCACCCTGTTGCCGTAAAAAACAGGAGCGTGAAAACAAATAGCGCCTTTATAATATGAAACGATATGGAAGAGATCCTGTCAATCATGGTGTTTTCCTTTTCATTCTGAAGAGTCTGAAAGCAGCTCCATTTCTTTTACGAGAGATACCAGCAAGTCGGCTTCCATGTCAAGTATTGATGCGCCCTTTCGGGCAGACGCCCTGGAAGGGTCTCCCCAGACCCCGCCAGGCCAGTATTTTCTTTTATTCCTTGCCAGTATGAAGGCAGGGAAAGATGGATACTCCTCACTGTCAGTGCCCTTTACATCTTCAGGCCTCAGATGCTGCATAAGAGATGTTTCAACCTCTCCGGCATGAGAATCTCCCTCTGTCTCAACAACCCCTTTCGGAAGTTTTTTGACAAGATCAATGATGGACAGAACAGCCACGTTGACATCCTGAAACCTTTCCAGGAGATATTCCCCGGCGTCAACAAGATAGGCCATGTGGGTTCCTCCGGCATGGCCTGAAAGAAAAACAAGGTTTTTCACACCTGCCTTGCAAAGGGATGAAGATATGTCTGTTGCCAGTTTTTTCAGGGTTTCGCCCTGAATGGTAATGGTGCCCGGATGCATGGAGGTGCTGCGGCACAGTCCGTACCAGACCGGCGGGGCCACAAACACTGGAATCCTGCTTGCCGTTAGCGCGGCAAGCTCCATGGAGTGTATGGTGTCAGTGCCGAGCGGGAGATGCCTGCCATGTTCCTCCACTGAGCCAAAAGGAATTATGGCTGTTCTCGTGTCTGATAGCGCGGCCTGGAATTCAGGCATTGTGATCTTTTCAAGAAGCATGGGCAGAGAGCCTGACAAGGATCAGTCGAGGAAATACTTTAGCCTGTCACGTCTGGTGGAATGTCTCAGCCTGTTTAACGCCTTCTTTTCGATCTGCCTGATACGCTCCCTGGAGACATTGAACCTTTTACCTATCTCCTCAAGGGTGTACTCGCTGTCCTCTCCTATTCCGAACCTGAGTCTTATAATCTTTTCCTCCCTTGGGCTGAGGGTTGAGAGAATGCTCTTTATCCTCTCTGTAAGCTCACGGTCCTTGACGGTTTCATATGGGGATGAAGCCTCCTTGTTCTCTATGAAATCTCCCAGGGTGCTGTCTTCATCGCCAACAGGCGTTTCCAGGGAAACAGGCTCACGAGACGCCTCAAGTATGGAAAGAATCTTGTCCATGGGAAGGCCGGTGCGTTCTGAGATTTCAATGGGCGTGGGCTCCCTGCCAAGCTCCTTTAACATGGCGTAAAATGCCTTGAAAAACTGGCTTCTGAGCTCCAGAAAATGCACCGGAAGCCTGATTGTCCTGGTCTTGTCAAGGATTGCCCTGGTAATGGCCTGCCTTATCCACCAGCTCGCGTAGGTTGAAAACTTGTTGCCCTTTGTATAATCAAAGCGGAAAACGGCCCGCATCAGTCCCAGGTTGCCTTCCTGTATAAGGTCTGAAAGTGACAGACCCTGATGCATGTATCTTTTTGCAATACTTACCACAAGACGCAGGTTTGCGTTTATCATCTCATCCTTGGCGCGCTCAATGGTGCGCTGCTGTTTCCTGACCTCAAAATAGAGATCTTTCAGTGATGGCTGGTCGGGATAGAGGTTTGCTATCTCCTTTACGGTCATTGCGAGGTGATTAAGCTGCTGCTTCTTGGGTTTAAG
>CAYXYO010000002.1:0-4443 GCA_964469365.1 uncultured Desulfobacterales bacterium
ATAAGGGATTTACCCCTGAGAAGGTTGTTGCGCAGATTAAGGAGCGCTTCAAACAGATGACAGGGACAGATGTGGAAAGCCTGCCCCCTGAAACAAGGGAAGTGGTTGAGCAGGTTCTGAATGCCGCCAGCATGAGCGTGAAAATGAACCAGAAGAGAATAAATGAAAAGGGCAAGGGTTTCAAGGGCTATATCCCGGCTGTTTTCGGTAGGGAGACCGGGCAGATTCTTAAAGGCAGATGCAATGTGTTTATCAAACAGACCACCTTCAAGTACCGTAATGCATACAATCAGCCAGACCCTTTTGAAAAAAAGATTTTACACAAGTTTGAAGCGGATGGATATCCAAAGGGACAGGGATATGGCGAGTTTACAGGCAAGGACTACCGTTATCTCCGTCCAATCTACATAAAGGATGCGTGTCTCAAATGTCATGGTGAGCCCAAGGGCAGCATTGATCCTGCTGGCAGGAAAAGGGAAGGATACAAAACAGGTGATCTCAGGGGCGCCATCAGCGTAAAGTTTCCAGTCAAGTAGTTTGATTTCAATTCTTGAAATTTGAAATTTGAAAAATGACAAAATATATACGTGTTACAGGGCTTTCAATGAAATATAAAATTATTCTGCCTGTTGTGATCATGTTGATCCTCTCCTCATTTGTCGCAGGCCTTATTGTATATTACAGCATAAGCAATGCAGACGAAGAGAGAGTTATGGAGGATCTGAACGCTCTTCACTCCATGATTTCTGACCGTCTGAAAGAGGCTGAAACCGCTGCTGGCATGCTTACTGACAACCTTGCGGGCAACAACGATGTGCAGTTCAGCGTTGCCCTTCAGGATACCGGTCTGATTGAGCAGAATACGGCGTCTATTGTCAAGAGTATTGTGAGTGGTTCATTTCTGCGGGGATATTTTGATTTTATTGACGCACAGGGCACGGTTATATATTCCAGCTCTGAAAAGTGGCTCAAGGGTAAATCACTTGCTGAATCACGTTCCCTTGTAAAACAGGTGATCGATTCCAGGAAAAAGATTACAGGGATCGAGCTTGGACCTGACGGCCTGTATGTGCGGGCTATATCTCCAATTAATTACAACGGTGATTTCGTAGGCGCAGTGGAGTTTAATGTCTCATTGGAGAGTATCTTTTCAAAGGCTCTTGGGCATGCAGGCAATATTGATGTTGCTCTGCTTTTGCCTGAAGATGCTGTAACCGGAATGCATTCGTCAACCGGTTTTTTGAAAACAGGTGAAATGTTTCTGGGTTATTCAACCAGACCGGAAATATTCAGGATGGTTGGCAGTAATCTGATGGCCGCAAAAACTTCACAGGTTCTTGAGGCAGGAGATGTAATTTTCAAGACCTTCCCGTTTGAACTTTCCAGCAGCAGGTTTGCAGTAAAGTGTATCCTTGCCTGCGACAGCAGCACAAGGGGTGACGCGGTCCGGGCGGCCATGAAAAAACTGGGTTTTGCCCTTGGCGCAAGCACACTGTTCATCGCCCTGGCCATGATATTTTTTCTTTCCAGGATAATCGCCCCATTGCAGGATATAGTAGAGGGAATGAGCGCCCTGGCCAACGGCCGGTTTACAAATGTCGTTCCCAAGGTTTCCAGTGATGAATTTGGAGAACTGGCGCGTCTGAGCAACAATATACTTTTCAGTTTCGGACGTCTTGTTATGACCCTGCACGATGACGCGGACAATCTGGTGTCTGCCGCAGGCTATATAAAACAGTCCGGGCGGGAGTTTCAGGAAGGTATAGTTTCCCTTGACAGGGAATCGGATATCCTGGCCACAAAGGCTGCGACTGTATCGGAGAGCCTGCAACAGACATCTCGTTCAATGGATGATCTCTCCATGGCAAGTTCAGAGATTGCCAGCAGTGTGGGGGTCAGCGCCGCCAGTGTTGCCGAGGTTCTTGAAATGTCAATGCATGCAAATAGCGTCATAAACAGCCTGGGTGAAAGTTCCAGAAAGATTGGCGAGATCATCGAAGTTATTAATGATATTGCAGAACAGACCAACCTGCTGGCCCTTAACGCTACCATAGAGGCTGCCAGGGCAGGGGAGGCCGGCAAGGGATTCGCGGTTGTGGCCGGCGAGGTCAAGGAACTGGCAAAACAGACCGGTCTTGCCACTGGTGAGATAGCTGCAATGGTTAACGCTATCCAGACAGACACCCAGAAGGCAGTGGAGGCAGTGGAGGAGATAGGTGACAAGATAAGTTCAGTCACTGACATGACCAACACCATTGCAAGCGCCACAGAGGAACAGACGGCAACCATTTCTGAAATAAGCGGCACCCTTGAAACAGGCATGCACGATGTGGTCAGCCTTGCCGAGATGGCAGGAGTTCTCAAGGAGGCAACTGACCGGTTCTCTGAGAATGTTGCCAGTTCAGCGACTTCCCAGGAGGTTATTGTTGAACTTGCAAATGAACTTCAGACATTAACCCGTTTTTTTGATGTCTCACAGGATGCCGTTGATGCGGCGGCCGCGGATGCTGACGACAAGGTCAGGCTCTTGAGCGTCATCCTGAAACACTTCAGGTGGAAACAGGCTGTTATACTTGCAATACTTGAAGGCAGACCTGTTGCCATTGAAAATGATCCCGGGAAATGTGATCTCGGACGATTTCTGCATGAGAAGGTCGCCTCAGGAGATCATGGGGTCGATATGCTGGAACAGGTAATGGATAAACATAAAAAACTCCATGGGCTTGGCCAGTCGATCATGCAGCATCTCGAGGCTGGTAAACAGACCGAGGCGCGTTCCATCTTTCGGGATGAACTTCTGGTGATGTTTGATGACATGATGAAGTCGCTTGAAAATATGATGAAGAAACAGACAGAAAATTAATTTATTTTATTTTATCTTCAGGAGGTTGTTGTGGTTCAGGATTTCGTAATAGAATTGACGAGATGGTTCACATTCTATTCGTATGGCAATGGTAGCTAAACCCGGTGAAGGCGAACTTGACGTGACCTGACAACTCTACAAAAGATGGGGCCTGCTTCAGTCCATCTATTTTATATTTGACAATAACTCCAATTTTGCAAGGTGGATGCAAGTGGAGTAGCATATTCCTCTTATGGACCAGTATGCTTACGATATCGAAAGGGAAAAGATCAAGTTCTTCATTTCCACCTTTGCAGGGGCCTTTTCCACGGGGATTTTTTTTTACAGTATCAACAATTTTCTTGTTGATGTTTACGGCGTTACGGCCGACCAGCGCGGCGTCATAGAGTTTTTCAGGGAGATGCCTGGCATGCTCCTTTTCCTTTTTCTTGCGCCACTTTCCAGGTTCAGGGAGACCCTGATTTTGCTGGCTGCCCTTGTCATTGTTGCTGTTGGTATAACCGGGTGCGCCTTTTCACCTGATATCCTGCATGTGACATTCTGGCTTTTCATATGGTCAGTAGGGGCGCATTTTGCCATTATTCTCAGGGAGAGCTTTTGCGTTGCCCTGAGCAATGAGAATGACAGGGGCAGGATGTTTGGCTTTGTAAGGAGCCTCAGGAGCCTTGGCACTGTTGCAGGTGCAGGCGTTATATGGATTGGCATGGAATATCTCGATGCCGGTTACAGGGGACTGTATATCCTTGCGGCAGGGATGGCCATCCTGGCTGCCATGGCCAGTTTTTTCATGCGTGATTCCGCACATACCGGAATAAGAAGACGGGCCTTTCTGATAAGGAAGAGATATATGCTCTTTTACGCACTGGCCCTCCTTTTTGGCGTGAGAAAACAGCTTTTTCTTGTTTTTGGTCCCTGGATACTGATAAAGGTTTTTCACCAGGACGCGCCCCAGATGGCAAAACTTGCCATCCTCTCTGCCATCACCGGCTTTTTTGTAAAACCGTGGCTGGGCAGGGCTATTGACCGCTTTGGCGAGAGAAAAACCCTCATGGCAGACGCAGTGCTTCTGTTTTTTATTTGCGTTGTATATGCCTTTGCGGAAAGTATGCTGCCTGCCACGATTGTCCTGCCTGTTCTTTTCGTATGTTATATAATGGATGACAGCCTTTTTTCACTTCGTTCTGCTCATGTAACATATCTTTCAAAGATAGTGAAATCTCCTGACGAACTTACAGTGTCAATATCCACAAGTTACTCAATAGAGCATGTGGTCTCAATGATTGCGCCACCTGTTGCCGGGGTTGTGTGGATAACATACGGTTACCAATGGGTTTTTGGTGCCGCGGCCATGACGGCGCTTTTTATGTTTGCAGTATCTTCAATTATTCCGGAGAAAAAAGGTCAATAATTCAAGTAAAAAAAAGATTAAAGCTGTAAAAAAACGGTTGACAAATTGGTTATAAATATATATTTTTTTAGTAAATTTTAATTTATCTCTTTTAAAGGAGGAAGGCGCTTTATGAAAAAAATTTTACTTTTATGTTTACCTGTTATGCTATGCGCGGTTATCGGACTGGGGA
>CAYXYO010000003.1:0-7741 GCA_964469365.1 uncultured Desulfobacterales bacterium
GGTGTTGCCTGAAGGAAAGGCCGCATATATAAAGAGACTTCAGTCAGAGGGCAGACGGGTGGCAATGGTGGGCGACGGGGTTAATGACGCGCCTGCCCTTGTGCAGGCAGATGTGGGAATAGCCATGTCAGGCGGTACTGACATAGCAATGGATGCCGCTGACATAGGGCTTGCGCGGGCAGATCTGACATATGTTCCCGGTGCCCTTGGGCTTGTGAGAGCAACCTTCAGGGTTATAAGACAGAACCTTTTCTGGGCATTTGCCTATAACATCCTTGCCATTCCCATTGCGGCGGGAATCCTTTATCCTCTGTGGGGCGTCAGGCTCTCTCCTGCTGTTGCCGCTGCTGCCATGGCCATGAGTTCAGTAACTGTAGTTTCAAATGCCCTGAGGCTCAGGTATTGGAAGATATAGGTCTGTTGCGCCTGCCCCTCTCTTTTGGCGGAAAAGTGTTGAACAGATTAGTCCGGCATGGCGCTGTGAACCGGAGTTTGTCTTGCGAAATCGTCTTCAGGGGCCATTGCAGGCAGTGTTGACGCAGTAAATAAGGGGTGCACAGGGATGAATATACTGGAATCCGGTTTTTCAAGTCGCCTTGAAGGGAGGTAGTATGGAACTTTTTGTGACAGGCACTGATACAGGTGTTGGCAAGACCTTTGTAACCGCGGGGCTTGCCGCTGCCATTGCCGGAATGGGCCATGATGTCATGGTGCAGAAATGGGTTGCCACAGGCAGTTCGTCGCAGCCTGAAGACCTCTCCTTTGTCAAGGATGCCGTTTTTCGTGCCACAGGCCGGTTCCCAGGTAATGACAGGCGGATCACAGGGGATGAATGTCCATACTGTTTTGCCTTTCCGGCATCGCCACACCTGTCGGCACGTCTGGAAAAAAGGGCTGTATCCCCTGATGTTGTAAAGGAGTGTTATGAGAGGATGAAGGAGCGGGCAGGGGTGCTTCTCATCGAGGGGGTCGGCGGCTTAATGGTTCCCCTTTCTGATGACGTGCTGCTGTCCGATATCCTTTCTGAACTCGGTATTCCATCCATTGTTGTTGCAAGGGCGGGGCTCGGGACAATAAACCATACCCTGCTGACCGTGGGGTTCATGAAGACACTGGGAATCCCGGTAAGGGGCGTTATCCTGAACCGGCAGCACGCCCCTGCGGATGACGACGTTGAACATGACGATATAGTTGCCGACAACAGGAGAACCATCGAAAGGATTTCAGGGGTGCCTGTACTGGCTGTGCTTCCACGGTCAGGTGATGTCATGGAACTGGCCGGATTTTTCAGGGAAGTGGCGGAGAAGCTGGTTTGAAGAACCGTCCGTTTAAAATACATTCGGCCTATGCCCCGCAGGGAGATCAGCCCGGGGCGATCAGCGAGCTTGCCAGTGGAATCAGGGCGGGCCGCAGGCATCAGACCCTTCTGGGCGTTACAGGCTCAGGCAAGACCTTTACCATGGCGAATATAATTGCCGAACTTCAGCGGCCTGCCCTTGTCATGGCCCCAAACAAGACCCTGGCCGCACAGCTTTTCAGTGAATTCAGGGAGCTTTTTCCTGAAAACGCGGTGGAATATTTTGTCAGTTACTATGACTATTACCAGCCTGAGGCATATATTCCTTCATCAGACACATATATCGAAAAGGATTCAGCCATAAATGATTTTATAGACCGGATGCGCCACTCAGCAACACACTCCATACTTACCAGGCAGGATGTGATAATTGTTGCAAGCGTATCATGCATATATGGTCTTGGTTCCCCTGAAGAGTACGAAAAGATGCAGCTTTATCTCAGGGTGGAAGATGAACTTCCAAGGGAGGTGATGCTGGCCAGGCTTGTGGGAATGCTTTATGAAAGGAACGATTTTGATTTCCACAGGGGAACATTCAGGGTCAGGGGGGATGTGGTGGAGATATTCCCTGCCTATGAAGAGGAGAGGGCTGTCAGGGTCGAGCTTTTCGGGGACGAGATAGAGCGCATATCCATCATAGATCCCATGCGTGGCAAACGTATCGCGGATATGGATGAAACAATAATATATCCGTCCAACCACTATGTTACCAGCCGCGCCAACCTTGACAGGGCACTGTTCGCAATAATGGCCGAGCTTGACGAGCGTATCCTGGAATTTGAAAGGGAGGGCAGGCTGGTGGAGGCCCAGCGCATTGAACAGCGTACCAATCTTGACATGGAGATGCTGAAGGAACTGGGATTCTGCCATGGCATTGAAAATTACTCAAGGCACCTGTCAGGCCGTGCTCCTGGCGAGCCGCCGCCGACCCTCCTGGACTATTTCCCGTCGGATTTTATCACATTTATTGACGAAAGCCATGTTACCGTGCCTCAGATAGGCGGCATGTATGCCGGAGACAGGTCAAGAAAGGAGACCCTGGTGGAGTTTGGTTTCAGACTGCCTTCCGCCCTTGACAACCGTCCGTTAAGGTTTGACGAGTTCAGGGAGCGTGTGGGCTGCACCGTGTATGTCTCGGCAACGCCCGGTCCTTATGAACTGGAAAGTTCCAGGGGAGTGGTGGTGGAGCAGATTATCCGGCCTACCGGCCTTCCTGATCCTGAGATAGAGGTGCGTCCGGCGTCGGACCAGGTGGACGATCTCCTGGAAGAGATACGCCGCAGGGTGGAGCGCGATGAAAGGGTGCTGGTTACCACCCTCACAAAGAGAATGGCCGAGGAACTTACCGAATATTACGCATCTGTTGGCGTAAGGGTGGAATATCTTCATTCAGATATAAAAACAGTGGAGAGAACTGAACTGATAAAGGGGTTGAGGGAAGGAGATTTTGACGTGCTTGTGGGCATCAACCTTCTCAGGGAAGGTCTTGACATCCCGGAAGTATCCCTTGTGGCAGTGCTGGACGCGGACAGGGAGGGTTTTCTCAGGTCTGAGCGTTCCCTGATTCAGACTGCTGGCAGGGCCGCCCGAAATGTGGCGGGACTTGTCATCTTCTATGGTGACAGCATGACCGCTTCCATGAAAAAGGCCATTTCAGAAACGGGACGCAGACGGAAACTGCAACTCGAATATAACAGGCTGCACGGCATAACCCCTGAAACAATTGTGAAAAAAAAGGGAGACGCGCTTTCGTCAATATATGAACGTGACCAGGCTGTTCTCTGTGCCATTGAGGAGCCGGAGGCATCCTATGTTGTGCCGGAGAAGGTGAAAGACATAAAAAGGGAGATGGCCAGAACCAGGGCTGAAATGAAAAGGGCGGCGGATTCGCTTGAATTTGAGCTTGCCGCCAGGCTCCGTGACAGGCTGAAACAGCTTGAAGAGGCAGTGAAATGATGTGGTTGTCTGATATTTTGCTGACCCGGCAATAATGGTTTTGCTTAATATCCTTTTATCTATTGACAACAGGCGCATGTACAACTATTTTTGACCAGCGAAAAAGCCGGTTTGTTGCATGGGGCGTTTCTGGCAAAACATATCCTTACAAGGGCTGTTTTGCAGGATGCCTGGCATGCGACGCAGAATGTTGAATCAGGATTCTTCATTGCCAATGGGGCGTCGTCAAGCGGTAAGACACAAGGTTTTGGTCCTTGCATTCGGGGGTTCGAATCCTCCCGCCCCAGCCATTTTCAATTTCTGATTACATGATGTCAGGTTGTGTTGACATGGCCTGGCAATTTTTTTCAGGGGGAGCTGACAGCGGTAAAATGTCTGTAAACAAGATCAAGATATTCAGTGGAAACGCCAATCTGAAACTGGCGCAGGATATTTGCGACTATCTGTCAATGCCCATGGGCAGGGCAACGGTGCGCACCTTCAGTGATGGTGAAATTTTCGTGGAAATAGGTGAAAATGTGAGGGGCGCGGATATCTTCATAATCCAGCCCACCTGTCCGCCTGTAAACCGTCATATGATGGAGCTTCTTATAATGATAGACGCCCTGCGGAGGGCGTCAGCCAGACGCATTACTGTGGTGACTCCCTATTACGGTTACGCGAGACAGGACAGAAAGGCCGCTCCAAGGGTGCCCATAACCGCAAAACTTGTCGCGGATCTCATAACAACGGCAGGGGCCAGAAGACTCCTTGCCATGGACCTTCACGCAGGGCAGATCCAGGGCTTTTTCAGCATACCTGTGGATCATCTCTATGCCGCCCCTGTTCTGCTGAAGCATATGGAGAGGTTCAGGGACGAGAACCTTGTGCTTGTCTCCCCTGACGCAGGCGGGGTGGAAAGGTGCCGCGCCTATGCCAAGAGGCTGAACGCCGATATTGCCATTATTGACAAGCGGCGTGAAAAGGCCAATGAATCCCAGGTAATGAACCTCGTTGGCGATGTCGCTGACAGGACGGCCATTCTCCTTGATGACATGGTGGACACTGCCGGAACTCTCTGCAAGGCCGCTGACGCACTTGTGGAAAAGGGGGCCAGGGCCGTGCATGCCTGTGCCACGCATCCTGTGCTTTCAGGACCTGCGGTGGACAGGATAAGGGATTCCGCGCTTGAGACCCTGATAGTTACTGATTCCGTGCCGCTGAGCGCCGAAGCTGCCGCCCTTGACAAGATAAAGGTGGTGTCAGTGGCGGGCATACTGGGGGAGGCGATCAAAAGAATTCATGATGACGACTCGGTGAGTTCTCTTTTTATCTGAAAAAGAATATTTTTTACTTGAATAACAAGGTGTATCAAGGTAAATAATCATCTTTGCACCGTTTGCTTTTATATTATCCTACATATATTATTCAGGAGTCCTAATAATGAAACATTTAGATATGGAAACCGAAGTCCGCACCCGGTCGGGAAAGGGTGTCGCGAGGAAACTGCGTCAGGCAGGGCGTCTTCCTGCCGTTCTCTATGGCCCGGGAAGTGAACCTGTATCCCTTTCTGTTGACGCGCATGAATTCAAGATCATGCTTCAGTCTGCGAAGGGGGAACAGATACTGTTTACCTTGCATATGTCAGGCGAAGAGAAGGAGAAACGTCTTGCCCTTGTAAAGGATCTCCAGACACATCCTGTAAATGACCGGATTCTGCATGTGGATTTTTACGAGGTCGATATGGACAGGAAGCTTACCATGGAGGTTCCTGTAAAGCCTGTTGGTCTGGCCATGGGCGTTGACCTGTACAAGGGTATCCTTGAGATACTGCACAGAAATGTTACCATTTCATGTCTTCCCACAAACATACCGGATTTTATTGAGCTTGACGTAACAAATCTCAACCTTGGGGAATCCGCTCATATATCTGATATAGTGCCTCCTGAAGGTGTTGAAATCGTGGATAGTCCGGATATTACCGTAGCCTCTGTCGTTGGCAGCAGCGCCGGTGCCGCGTCAGCCACTGAAGAAGAGGAGCTTGAAGAGGAACTCGAAGGCGAGGTTGAGGCTGAAGAGAGTGAATAGCCTGTAACAGGCCCTTTATGCTCGGCCTTTTGTAACTGACAATCATGCCGCAGGTCGTCTATGACCTGCGGCTTTTTTTATGCGGCATTATGCCTGATGTATGAGTCTGTCCAAATGGATTGTGCCTTGAAAGATGCCCTGGAATTTGTTTTCCGGTCTGTTGCTTGCTGCCAAAATGAAACGTGCTCATACCGGTACAACATGCTGTTTTTCATTTCGTCCAGCCTTTTATTGAGCCAAGCAAATTGATTTTCAGGCATACTTAAAATGAAAGGAGAGAATGTGTGGCAAGGAAAATAATAGCCGGACTGGGTAACCCTGGTAACAGGTATGCCGGAACGCGTCATAATGCCGGTTTCATGGTGCTTGACGCCCTGGCCCGTGAGAAAAATATGGATTTCCGACAAAAAAAATCTGATGGCGCAGAATATGAATTTGCTGATTTCAGGGCGGACGGCGATACGGTTATCTGCATCAAGCCACTCACCTTTATGAACAGAAGCGGAATGGCTATTGCTCCGTTTTTGAAATTTTATCAGATTCCGGTGGATGGACTCATTGTAGTGCATGATGACCTTGACCTTCCCCTTGGCAGGTTGAAGTTTGCGGCAGGTGGCGGCCATGGCGGACATAACGGTATAAAATCAGTTATGTCATCCCTTGGGACAAGGGGGTTCGGCAGGCTTAAGATAGGAATAGGGCGTCCTGAAAGCAGCATGCCGGTTGAGCGTTATGTCCTTTCTTCCTTTGGCACTGAGGAACTCACAGTATTGCAGGACGTGATTGCAAAAGCTGTAATGGGAGTTGATGCATGGACAACTGACGGCATGGAGAGAACAATGAATTTTTTTAACAGAAAAGAATAATATGTGTTACGCATGATAGTTGTGTCTTCATGAAAATTTCAGGTGTGTTGTAGTGCTGTGTAAAGTTTTTGCTAAAATGAAGGAACAATCTTGTCTTTTAACTTTTTTTTGTTATCCTCCTTGTGTTGTTGTAAGTATCGCCTTTTTGAATTGTTTGGTTTAGGCTTTGTTTTGTGCCATACGTTTGAGGATTCTATATGATGAAAATTTTTCTGAGGGTTTTTGCAGTTGTCGGCATATTTTTTTTGGGACAATTTTTATCTTTAATGACTTGTATGCCGCTCCACAGCCTTCTGTCAGCCCTTCCCCTGACATGGAAGTATTGATAGGGGAGCCTTTTTTATTTCAGGTTGAATTTGACAATACAGATGCGACAGATACCGGTTACGGGCCTTTTATTGATGTGGTTGTGCCTGCCACAGGCGTTGACGGTGATGACGGGATTGACAGCAGCAGCGCCACATATCACGGAGTAGCTGTAACAACCACTGTAATGACTTTCCCTGATGATGGCTCAGGCACAGGATGCGTGGACCATCCACTGGCGGTTGACAATGCCGGTGTCCCTTTGCGGGTGTGTGGAAAGGCTGGCGACAAGTTGATAACCATCGAATGTCCCTTCGGTTCCTTTGTGCCTGACCAGCCTCCTGCGGTGCTGGACCTGAACCTGCCTCTCAGTAACAAGGCTGACCTGGGAACTCCTCTTACCATCTATACCCGGGCGGGTTTCAGGTTTGGCTCCACGGCTCTGGATGATTATGCAACTGACCCGTCAATTGTAAGCGATGCAGATACCGATCCGACCACCTGGGCCAGACATACCACAATAACACCTGCATTGATGACAGTTGAGAAAACTTTCAGCGATGAAGAGGCTGAGACTGCCACCGGTCCCAACTTTCCGCGCAGATATATCATAGAAGTAAATATCGCAGACGGTCAGGTTATTTCCGACCTTGATGTTACTGACATGCTTCCCTCCAACGTGGTTTTTCTTTCAGTGCTTTCATCTTCTTCATCCTCAGGGGCCGGAACAGTGACCAGCGCCCCTGCCGCAGGCGAACCAGTCAACCCCCCGGACAATAATCTGGTGGTCCACTTTGCATCTGTAACAGGTGGAACCCCTGTTCGGGTTGAGTTTGAGTATTTTATTCCGCAGTTTGACGCTGATAATGCCACTGTTATTGATGCATCATCAGGAGATGATGTGCTTTCTGATAATAATGCCAAGGCAGTGGGTGACTGGACGCCTATTGATAACCGGGATACCGGAGGCACAGACAATGCCGTTGCCGACCCTCCTGGTGTTGAGCACAGTCTGACTGACAAGGCTATTGCCATTCAGAAGTCATCCAGCGTTGTTTCTGGTAATGGCATCAACCCCGGGAGTGTCCTGGAATATACCATTACCTTTCAGGTCTCAGACTATTTTTCCTTCAAGGATGTTGTGGTTAATGATATATTTTCAGATGGTCAGCGTTTTGATACCACCTTT
>CAYXYO010000004.1:0-5774 GCA_964469365.1 uncultured Desulfobacterales bacterium
TAAATAACAATACGGTGTCTGTGCGTTTTTATGCTTACCTGCAGATATCAGGTTTTGTCTGCATTGCAGGCATGGTCAACTTGAGGAGAACTTTTTGAAAAGGTTCAGACAGGTTCCTGCGCATTCCAGGATGCAGGAAAAGAAAAGATCAACGCTGTTCAGGGTTATGTTTCTGCTGTTTTGCATCCTTGTTGTCTGGGATGTGGCAGGCCCCTACGGTTTCACCAGGCTTTATATGCTGCATAAGGAGAAAGCAAGGCTGGAAACCATGAACAGCACCCAGAAGACTTTGAACAGTCGGCTTGCCATGGAGATCGAGAGGATAAAAACAGACCCTGTTACCCAGGAACAGTATGTGCGCAACAACCTTCAGTGGGTCAGGGATGGCGAGATACTTTACCTGTTTAAAACAGATTAGCCCTTTTCCGGTCTGTCTCCTGCCTTTTATGCATACCCTGATACGCACATACACCTTTCTGAAGTACGCGGAGACACAGCTTGCCGATGCCCGTGAACTGCTTGACAGGGGCATGGCCGAAGATGTTTCGTGTCGTCTGGCTGACATGAGCAGCACCGTGCTGAAGGCCTTTGCCTCCGCCCTTCCAAATGAAAAACGCGACCTTCATAAACTTGAAAAGGGCGAACTTGGAAAGGTGATATCTGACCTGACCTTTTCCCATAATGAGGCGGATGAGATATCAGCCCTTGTTTCCACGGTTTCCAGCAATGTCGCAACAGAAGTTTCCGATTCTGAAAAAGTATTTGACGAGGCTGCGGACCGGCTTGCCGCAGCGGAGAAATTGCTTGAAATGGTGGGTGGACTTTTTCCTGCCAGGCCTGACCGGCTGAACTGAATGTGTTGTCAGCATTAAAGAATCAGCACTGCCAGTCCACCGCCTGCCAGCACAATCCATAGCATATTTATCTTGTATGCCAGTGCCGTGAATGAGGCGGCGCAAATTATGACCGCCCCGACTCCCCATTGTGTCGCCATGGCAAAATTTATGGTGACGGCAACAAGCAGCCCTGTGAATGAGCAGAGTATGCCCCTCATGGCGCGTCTGAATCTGTCTGAATGCCTTATTCTGTCAAACCATGGGATTACAAAAAGCAGTATTATAAACGATGGGCTGAAGACAGAGATTGTCGCCACAACAGCCCCGGTGATGCCGTGTAACAGAAGCCCTGCGAATGTGGCGGTGATTACTATGGGGCCGGGGGTTATCTGGCCGAGGGCTATGCCGTCCATAAGGGTTTTCGCGTCAAGCAGGCCGGTTGAGTTTACAAGTTCATGGAGCATCATGGGAAGGGATGCGTAGCCGCCTCCAAAGGCGAACATATCTATTTTTATCATTATCCAGGCAAGTCCAAAGAGTTCCCTGTCAAGGAGAAAGAGCAGGCCCAGCAGTGTGGCAATAACGCCCGCGGCAATGCATCCTGCCCTGAAGGCAGGGCTTTTTGCGGGCTGTTCAGTCCCTGGCTGTTTCTGTTTTTCACTCTCCATGCCCATCTCTTTTTCCGCAAAGGGTGTGGCCGGTTTGGAGGTGTACAGAAAAGGCGCTGAAATAGCGGAAACAATGATAACGGTTACAGGGCTTCCACCTGTCGCAATATAGGCTGCCCCTCCTGTTATGAGCAGAAGATCCTTCCAGGATTTCAAGGTCTTTTTGCCAAAATCCAGGGCTGCCTTTGCCACCATGGCAATAACAATGAGCTGCAGGCCGGAGAAGAGAGATATTACAGGCGCAAGGTCGTTTCCGTGCCGGTACGCGGTTGACAGGGCCAGCATGAGCAGAAATGCAGGCAGGGCAAAGCCCGAATAGGCTGCCAGCGCTCCAGCCGGGCCTGCGGTCCTGAGACCCGCGTATGCAGCGGCCTGCATTGCGGTTGCCCCTGGAATAGTCTGCACCAGGGCCACGCCATCCCTGAAATCCTTTTCCGTTACCCAGTCATTTTCCTCCACGCAGAGGGTCCTGATGTAGGCGACCATGGCAGGGCCGCCGAAGGCGGTAAGGCCAAGTCTGAGAAAGGCTGTAAATATTGTCAGTGGGGAAGTGGGCCGGAGCGTTTTCATTGTCCTGCCATGTCAGGCCTGGCCGGTCGCAGGCGTGTCACACCGGGACGGGTTGTGTCGCGCCCGTCCCGGGAGTGCGGTACGTTGGTTGATGTCAGAAATCAATCTGGCTTCTGATACCGAATATATAGGCATCGTCATTGTCGGAAAGACCGCCGGGATTGCGTATCCACTGGAAATCAGCGGAGAGGGCAAGGTAGCGGTTGAAATGGAATCTGTAGTATGTCTCTATGTAGCATTCATCAGATGTGTCGATCTCCATCTCTTCAAAATCGCTGGTGAGTATGGTCTGGCCAAAGCCAAGACCAAGGCTGTCATCAGGCCTGTTCCAGAGACTGCCTCCAAGGGCGAGGCCAAGGGTGTACATCTGGTTTACAGGAAGCAGCTCCCACCTGGAATCATCCCTGTTCCAGGATGCCTTGTCATCGGTCCAGCTGTACCTGGCAAACATGGAAAGAAAATCCGTTACCTCCTGGTCAAAACTCAGACCAAAACCGGAACGGTGGTCATCGGCCTTTCTGAAGTCAGCAATGGCGGATATGGAGTCATTGTCCAGGTATCTTCTTGAATCATACCAGCCATAGAACCTGTAATTCCCCTGCCTGCCAGCTATCTGCGGCCTGAAATTCACCTGGCCAGCCAGAAAACCGTTGCTGAACACATCTTCCCATACATGCTTGTGCTCAGTGTCCACTGCCGCGCCTATCAGTTTCATCTCCACAAGCTCAACCGGTGTCAGGGTAAACATCATGGTCGGACAGTAGAACTCGTCAGGCTCCGGTATGACAACCCCCATGCTTTTGACAAAGATGTTTGACAGGAACTGGGTGGTTTCATCTCCGGCAACCTCGTTTTCATCAAAGAGTACGCTCAGGTCCATCTTGCCGATATCAAACATGAGCATGTCGCTGAAAAAGGAGTTTTCATAATAGACCTCGGATATTGTGAGATCGGCAAGGTTGGCGTTGTTCAGGGTGGCGTAGGCGTCATAGTTCGGTACACTGAAAGATGGCACATTGTTGTTCATGCCTTCCCCGTCTCCCCCTTCAAGATGCAGGTGCATGTTTCCGTAACCGCCAAGGTCGGCATGCAGGTTCAGGTCAAAGGTGTATGCGGCATCCACCTGATCTCCTCCCTCAGGATTGTTGTCGCCGTTATTGGCGCTTCCCTGGACAACGCCTGTCATGCCGCCGTCAATGGTAATATGCCTGTACCATGCGTCTTCATCCGCCATGGCCCTGGACTGCTCCTCAAGTTCCCTGGCAAGCCTGGCATCTCCCTTGTCGCTCTTCTGCTCAATACTGGCAAGTTTGCTTTCCACGGCTTCAAGACGCCTTGCAAGGTTTCTGTTCTGCTCCATGAGCGCCCTGTTCTGCTCCATGAGCGCCTGAATTTGTGCGTCAGGAACTGTCCCGCCACCGCCTGCAAGGGCATGGAAGGGAATCATGCAGATAACAAAAATGACCGCGATTGATACTCTCATAAGAAATATTCCTCCCTAATCTCTGTTTAACAGATTTATGTCATAAAAGCCAGTTGGCTGATAAAACCGGTTGTCTCCTGTGGTGTCAAATATGAATTTCAGCGTCTGAGGCCGCGTCGGCAAGATGATTGACAAATATATCGGCAATCCTGTCATTTTCTCCCAGACCTTTTTTGACTGCTGTCACCCTGATACCGTTTTTTTCCAGAACGGACTTCCATGAATCAGGCTCATCGCCTGCCATATCATTCATGGCGTGGTCACCGGCAACGACCATAAAGGGCTTGAGAACAACCTTCTTGACTCCCGCATGTTTTAATGTCTTTACAACATCAGCAAGGGCAGGGAAACCCTCCACCGTACCTATTACAGTGAGAACATCCGGATAAAGTTGACACATGCGGGTGGCAAACTCCATATACGCCCCCCCTGATGGAAAATATTCATTGCCATGTCCCATGTAAACAAGGGCCGCTTTTTCCTTTCTGGCAAGTTCGACATCTCCATTTAACGCCCTGGCAACTTCCATGATGTCCTCAGAATAGGGATGGGCCGGGCCGTATGTGCCAAGGGCCGGACGGCCAACAGCGATCTTGTGAAAGGGTTTGTATTTGGCCTTTTTGACTGTACCCATGCTCATGAGTCCATTCACATAGGTTTGGAGATCAAGGAACTCTTCGCCCATGGCGACATGTGTCGGCTGGAGAACAATTGTATCATAACCTTCATTCTGTAGATCAGCCATTGTGGCAAGGGGTGTTTTTACATAAAGAATATCCGCTGGAATTTCCGGATGGGACTTTATGTAATCAGGGTCATTGGCCCTGTGTTGCCATTTTTTTCTGATAATGTTTGAAGTGAAGGCCACCCGTACAGGGACGCCTGGATACCTGGCCATTACCTTTCCCCTTATATTCAGCAGACCGTTCAAGGCAGGTTCAACCGTGGTGCCGAACATGGCAAGGACTATGGCGTTTTTGTGTTTCACATGCCATGCGTCACTGCTGAAGGCGCTGTTGGCAAAAAGGGTCAGGGCAAGAATTGCCGTACAGAACATAAAACCGGACTTCATACAAAAACCTCCTGTGGTTTCCGTGGCCCGGGCATAAAAAAATCCCGAACCAATTTTCATTGAAATTGATCCAGGATTTCCCTGTTTTATCCCTGATCGTGCCTCTGCGCGGTTCTTCCACCACAGAACCGGGCGAATCCAGCAGGCAGGTCTTCTGACTCTCCTTCCTGGTTCCGTAAAGCCTTCCCATCCGAATCCGGACAGTGACCACAGTATCTTAACTGTATTTACGGCCAGGTTCCCTTTTAACTTTACAGGCAGTTAAAAGGGATAAGGATTACAGCGGCGGGCCCGTTCCTGATTCTCACAGGATTCCCTCTTGGTTCTGTAAAACAGAAACCTGCTGAATATATTTATGACCGGAATACTAAAACAGATAGGATATTGTGTCAAGATGCAAAAGCAAGGTGATGACATGAAATTTACAAGCGTGCTACTGTGAAGAGTGGACTATCCTCCTTCATGTTGCCCGACATGAGAAAACAGGGGGTGAAACTGGGTGAAATGTTGTGGCGAATAATCTTCGAGGTTAAAGCAGGAATTTATCATCAGCCCAGAAACTGGCATGAATGATATCTCTTAATTGATGTTCCTGTTCGGCTGTCACACTATGAAACTGCACACCCATATGATATTTAAAACCTTTCTTTTTTGTCCATCTTATTGTGCCTTTGACCTTTACCGGTGGAGATGATGCGATGGACAGTGTAAGCTCAATGCCTTTTTCCAGGGGTGTGAGCGCTTCTATCTGGCATCCTCCAAGGCTGAGATCTATAATTTTTTCATTAAAGAAACGGGTTCCATCTGAATAAGATGCGTCTATGGATGATATTATCCTGTCTTCTTTTCTTTTTGCTTTTGGATCATATGGCATGTTCATGTCTAAAGTACCTCTGTCAAACATTTTGTTATCTGCCTTGGAACGGAAAGTGTTTTATTAAACAAAAGTCGGGTATTATAATGATTAATAATATATTAAACGGAGTTATGCACATTTTTTTTTATCATATGTAGATTTTTTTATTTCCTTAATTCGGTCTTCAGTTACAAATCAATAAATTGTCCTTGCAACACAGGGGCATGGTGTAGTAATAAAGGATACGTACAACAGGTGTTGGCAGGACAAAGCATGTATGGCAGAACAG
>CAYXYO010000005.1:0-2509 GCA_964469365.1 uncultured Desulfobacterales bacterium
GGAAAATGATATCCCTGAAACATCCAGATGATATTTCCTGTCCCTGAAAGCGGCTGACTTCAAAAAGATGCCGCCTTTGGAAACACAGGAACCTGACCGGCATTCCAGCTTGCCCGCAACGCCTGCCCTTTTAGCCGAAACAGCTTGTCCACCCTTTCCGCCCCCTATATCAGACAAAGCGAGCTCATAACTGAGCCGTCCTGTATTGCCAGACCCGGCACCATCAATTCTTATCTCCGGCCTTTTGAAAGCCACGCGCATCCCGTCACTTCCTGACACCAGGCTGACACTTCTTTCCCCTCTTTCCCCTTCAGTTTCACGGGTCTCAAGGCGCCAGCGTCCATCCCTCTCCACCCTGACAAGAGTGGAAATCCTGTCTGAAAAGGTCGGCTGTTCAAAACAGAGATCAGGGAATGAACTGACAGGACACCTCTTGCTGAACGTAAAACCCGCAAGGTTCTCAATGACCACATCTTTTAATCCCCCTGAGTCATAGCCCGGCACAATCTTTCCTGAAAGCTCTATCGCAAGCCCCAGGGGCGCCTGCACTTCCATTGTCCCCGCGGAATACAGAAATTCCCCTCCCTCTCCATGCAGCCTGACACGCAGCGCCCCATCTCCACCAGCCCTTATGAGCGTCCGGTCTTTTCTGACAAGGAAATCATCTATAACCACATTAACAGCGGCGCTTTCCAGCCTGAACGGCAACATGGAAAAAACAAAACCTGTTTTTGCGTCAACAGCGCCCTTCATTGCAATGCCGTCAGGCATCCCGAACAGGTTTGCCAGGAAAGAGAGGCAGGGCACGCCGAGCCTGCCGTCAAGCCGCAAGAGTCGCCTGTCAGTATCAAGGGAGAAGCGATACCCGGCCCTCATGGCCTGAAACAGGACGGACACCTCTCCATCAAGCCCTGAAAGCCGATATGACGAGTCATCCCGTGAAGTTGCGAAAACCGGAACGATTTCCGTCGAAATGAAAAAAACCGACACGTTATTGCCATTCTTGATTGAAAGCCTGCCATTGACAATCCTTACCGTCCGAATTTTCAGGGGAGAGTGAAAATCAAACAGGGAACTTTCCGATGAAGCCCCGGAAGATCCATCTCTCCCTTCGGCAGGCATGGCAACACCCTCCATGACCACACTGTTCTCTTTCAGTCCTATATGCGCTTCCGGGGCATAAAGGGTGAGTGAATCCAGTTCGCCGCGCAGGAGGCCTCTGACGGTCCATGAGAACCTGACCATGGGCAATAGAATTACGCATTTTCCTTCATGGGATATACCAAAGGAAAAAGTGACGCCGTCTGCATCAAGGGAATATATGTCGGCCCTGTATTCATTTATACCCGCTGCATGAAGCATGTCCGGGAGCAGATGGCGCAGGACAATATGGGGAAGAGTGAGCCACAGGCATAGTATGGCAACAAAAAAGAGGAAAAGAGACGCTGACAGAAATTTGATGCTCTTTTTCAATGGCAGACAGGGAAAACTGTTCAGGGGATACGCCTTGCTTCCACAAGCCTGGAACGCCAGTACTCATTTTCAAGGCTCGACATGGTTACGCCCTTTTTGCATGAGGCGTGTATGAAACTGTTTTTTCCGGCATATATCCCCACATGCGTGGAACCTGACGAAGTCCTGAAAAAGAGCAGGTCGCCGCTTCGCAACCTGTTCGCAGGGACATGGCGACCGGCTCTCATCTGCCCCCCTGTGGTTCTCGGCAGTTCCACGCCCAGCCCTGAACGAAAAATGACATACACAAGTCCTGAACAGTCAATCCCGTCCCTGGCAAGCCCGCCGAGTCTGTAGTCAGTACCTTTCCATTCACTGTATTCGGCCAGCAGGACATCCCTGACCCTGACGCTGTCAGAAAGATCAACCCGTTGTCCAAGGGGCGGAACTGACCCTGGCTGAAAATGCCCGGGCCACTTTTCAGCACACCCTGAAAGCAGCAGACAACAACAGAACAGAAAAATTGAAAGTCTCATCCATGCAATCCGGATTTTCAGCATGCCAACAGATTGGCAACACGGTAAAATACAAAGGGAGAACTGATACGGCTGTCTGTTCTCCCATGACTGTGCATAAACAGGATTAACCCTTTTCGGCAGCGGCCTTTGCACGCTCCTTCAGACGTTTTTTCCTTCTGCGTCTGCGTCTGTCAATCTCTTTTCTTCTTTCAATCTTCTTGTGACGGCTCATAATCTACTCCTTGTATCATATTTTGGTTTGGAATATGATTTATTTACCCCAAAACGATGTTTCTTACAATCCATATTTTCAAAACCCCTTCAAATACCGCGAGCCGCCTGACAAAACCGGCAAACACGTCCCACGCGGGAACGCGCATCCGGCCTCGAAAGAAAAAGGGCCGTGGCCGACTACATTAAAAACGCCTTACAGGCCCCCGACGGTTGCCGTTCATCCGTTCATTCATGAGAATCCGCCGCAGATTTTTTGCGAATCTCTCTGCGAACAGTATGTAACGGGCCTGTTCTTCCATGGAAAA
>CAYXYO010000006.1:0-5134 GCA_964469365.1 uncultured Desulfobacterales bacterium
CCCTGACTCCCTGATAACGACACATGAATCTGTGCCAACAGGCAAGGGACGGAAAAAATCCAAAAGGGTGGTGCGCTCTTCAGAGCTTGACGGCGGCAGGAAACGCAAGGTTGAAGCAAAAAGGAGCAAGGGGAAAAGGAACTCCATAGACCGTATTCTTGCAGAGGAATCCGGTTATGTGGGCAGGGGGAAAAAGGCCAAAAAGGCCAAAAAGTCCCAGACCCCGGCAGGTACTGCTCCCATCAAGGTTGAAAAAAGAAAGTTCGCCATATACGAGACCATACAGCCTGTTGAACTTGCCAAAAAAATGGGTATAAAGGTCGGAGAAATCATAAAACAGCTCATGGGATTGGGTGTTATGGCCACGGCAACCCAGTCCATTGACTTTGATACGGCTGTCATAGTGGCCTCTGAGTTTGGCTATGAGGTGGAAAAGGCGGCCGTGGCGGAAGATATGATCGAGGTGGAAGACAGCAAGGCGGCAGGAGAGGCCTTGCCCCGTCCACCTGTGATTACCGTTATGGGCCACGTTGACCACGGCAAGACATCCCTGCTCGACGCCATAAGGAGCGCTGACGTTGCATCAGGAGAGGCAGGGGGCATAACCCAGCACATAGGCGCCTATGAAGTGACGCTGGAATCGGGAAACAAGGTCGTTTTCCTGGATACTCCGGGGCATGAGGCATTTACATCCATGCGGGCCAGGGGGGCAAGCGTCACTGACATTGTCATCATTGTGGTTGCCGCGGACGACGGTGTCATGGCCCAGACAAGGGAAGCCATTGACCACTCCAACGCCGCTGGCGTTCCCATAATCATAGCGGTAAACAAGATAGACAAGCCGGGGGCCGATCCCGACAGGGTCAAACGCGAGCTTTCCGAACTGGGGCTTGTGCCTGAAGACTGGGGCGGAGACACCATCTTTGTGGAAGTATCCGCCAAGGAGGGGACCGGCATTGACGAACTGCTTGAGCTTATGACCCTCCAGGCTGAACTTCTGGAGCTGTCTGCCATTTACGACAGGTCGGCAAAGGGTCATGTGATTGAATCGAGATTGGACAAGGGCCGCGGCGCTGTGGCTACACTCCTTGTCCAGGAGGGGACCCTCAGGGTTGGCGACGCCCTTGTTTGCGGCATTCACCATGGAAAAGTCAGGGCCATGCTCAATGACAGGGGGGAAAGGGTTGAAAGCGCCGGGCCTTCCATACCTGTTGAGATACAGGGCCTTTCAGGTGTTCCAGAGGCAGGAAATGAATTTGTTGTACTGCCTGACGAGAAAAAGGCCCGTGAGGTGGCAAACTACCGCCAGGCAAAGGCAAGGGAGGCTGAACTGGTCAAGAGCAACAGGGTAAGCCTTGACAGCCTGTTCCAGAAGATGAAGGAAGACGAGCTGAAATCCATAAAACTCCTCATAAAAGCTGACGTACAGGGTTCCCTGGAGGCCCTGAACGATGCCCTTGTGAAACTTTCCACTGAAAAAATAAAGGTGGAGATAGTGCGTGGCGGCATTGGAGCCATCACTGAATCCGACGTGCTCCTCGCGTCCGCGTCAGAAGCCATCATCATAGGGTTCAATGTCAAGCCGGGCATACAGGCCAGGCAGCTTGCCGAGCAGGAACATGTTGACATCCGTTTTTATGACGTTATCTATCACGCCCTTGAAGAGATAAAGGGCGCCATGACCGGCCTTCTGGAGCCTGTATTCAAGGAGACCGAACTTGGAAGGGCCGAGGTCAGGGAGACCTTTCACATCAGCAAGGTTGGCACTATCGCCGGCTGTCATGTTGTGGAAGGGGTTATTCGCAGGAACGCCAAGGTGCGCCTTCTGCGTGACAATGTGGTGGTCTTTAATGGAGACATCAAGTCGCTTAAACGGTTCAAGGACGATGCCAGGGAGGTGCAGGCAGGTTACGAATGCGGCATAGGCCTTGAACGTTTCAATGATATCAAGACCGGTGACATCATTGAAGCCTATGAACTTGAAGAAGTTGCCCCTGACCTTGGCAAGAGTCTGCATGAACAAGGGGCGGCAGGGGGCGGCAAGGATGGTGCTGGGGGTGATTAGGTTGCGGCTCAGGATGACGCATGTCCATTCCCTTAAGGAGAAACGGGCAGTAGTCAAAAGCATCACTGCCCGCATACGCAACAGATTTAACATTGCGGTTTCCGAAGTTGCCATGCACGATTCATGGCACAATGCGGAAATAGGCATATGCGCCGTGGGAAACAGCGAACCTGTGATCAACTCAGTACTTGACAAGGTGGTTGATTATGTGGAACGCACACTTGATGTTGACATGATAGAACCAGATTTCGAGATCATACACCTGGGGTGAATATCATGGTTCACTCATTTAACAGGGCTTCAAGGCTTGAAGGGGTGTTGCAGCATGAAGTGGGCACAATGCTGCTGAAAGAGATCAAGGATCCCGGGGTAAGCGGTCTTGTCACCCTTATGAAAACAGAGGTGACAAGGGATCTTCGCCACGCCACCTTTTACATATCCGTACTTGGGAACCGCAAGGCTCAAAACAAGGCCATGAAGGGCATAAAACGGGCCGGCGGTTTTATCAGGACCATGCTTGGCAAACGGCTTGACATGAAACGTGTGCCTGAACTCCACTTCAAACTTGACAACAGTCTGGATGCCAGGGCAGAGATAGAAGAACTTTTGGCGAAAATCCATGATTAGATATCCTGACATCCTGACGCAGATCGCTGAGCGCATAAGACTGTCCGACAACATTGTCATCACATGCCATGAACGGCCTGACGGCGACGCGGCAGGCTCCATGCTTGGCCTTGCCCATGTCCTTTCTTCCACCGGCAGTCAGGTAAGCTGCTACTGCACTGACAGGGTAAACGGCAACCTGTCATTTCTGCCCGGCGCTGACAAGGTATTGTCTGAACTCCCCGACCCTCTTCCAGGGGGAACGACCCTTGTTATTGTTGACTGCAACGAGGCGGAGCGGCTCGGCAGCCACGGCGCGAGGCTTGTCCGGCAGGCTGATGAAGTGCTGGTGCTTGACCATCACATGGGAAAAGGCCTGTGCAGAGAGACCGGGATGGACAACTGCCTTCAGTATATTGACCCTGACATGAGCGCTGCGGCCTGTATCTGTATCCTTCTGGCCAGGGAGTTGGGCATCACCCTTTCCAGAGAGGCGGCGACCTGTTTTTATACGGCCATTGTAACAGATACCGGCTGTTTCAGGCACAGCAATACCACAAGCATGACCTTTGCCATGGCCGGAATGCTGGTGGATGCCGGAGCCGATCCGGCGGATACGGCACTCTGCCTTTACCAGAACAAGGCTGTTGGCAGCATACACCTTCTCAACCGCATACTGGATACCTTTTCAACAGAGGCTGGAGGCAGGATAGGCGTTATACATGTAACACCCGAGATGTTCATCCAGAGCGGGGCGTCGGAATCCGACATGGATGACTACATACATTATCCTCGATCAGTTGCCACTGTTGAGGCGGCTGTATTTGTCAAGGAACTGGAAAAGGGACGTGTCTCGGTCAGCCTGCGCTCCAAAAGAGAGCTTAACGTACAGGCCATCGCCAGGGAATATGGTGGAGGAGGTCACTTCCACGCGGCAGGATTCAAGCGTGAAGGTTCCGCTCCGGAAGTCAGACAGATGATAGTTGACAGATTACGCATGGAATTTCCAGAGGATTAGCCGGAATGGACGGAATCATTGCCATTGACAAGCCTGCGGGCATCTCTTCATTCCGGGTTGTGCAGGAGGTACGCCGCATATGCCATGTAAAAAAGGCTGGACATACCGGCACGTTGGACCCCATGGCAACTGGGCTGCTGATAATATGTCTTGGCAGGGCTACAAAACTTGTTCAGTTCATAATGCATGGCAAAAAACGTTATGAGGGAACGATGCTGCTTGGCGTCTCCACTGACACATTTGACTCTGAAGGCAAGGTAGTTGACCAGGGAACGATCCCGGACGACCTTTCCCTTGAAATCCTCAGGGAAAAGGCCCTTTTTTTTACAGGCAGGATAAAGCAGGAACCCCCGGTGTTTTCAGCCCTGAAGCATAATGGCCAGCCCCTTTACAAGCTGGCCAGGCAGGGTGCCATGATAAAAAAGCCTGCCAGGGAGGTTGAAATCAACCTGTTTGAAATAGAAAAATTTGAACTGCCGGAGGTAGCATTTACTGTTGAATGTTCTGAAGGCACCTATATACGCTCACTGGTGAATGATTTTGGCAATGTCCTGGGATGCGGAGCGTGCATGACATCTCTCAGACGCACTGCCAACGGCGCTTTTGACATAAGTGACGCGGTTACCCTGCCGGCACTTGAGGAAGCCGTGGCAAGGGGTACGCTTGAGAGCATGATTGTCAAACCGCGGGATGCCGTGAGGGACATGCTGTCCGTAACTGTTTCGCAAGAGGATGCCGAACACCTGCGTCATGGACGGCCTGTGCGCGCAGAAAAGATCATGGGAGATATAGATTCCCCCAGGGACGACAAGGCAGACGCCCTGCCATACATAAGGATTGAAACGGCATGCGCCGGTTCGCCACACCTTGTGGCCATTGCCAGGAGACCTTCAGAAGCCAGCGGCAAAATCGAGACCCTTAAGGTCTGGAACTGAATTCAAGGCAGGAGCCTGGACATAATAAAACAAAAAGGAAGAAATTATATCTTCAGTTACAAGGAGGAACAAGAACGTGGTTTTAATACCTGAACAGAAAAAAGAGATTATTGAAAAATTCAAGACTCACAGCTCCGATACAGGGTCGCCTGAGGTGCAGATAGCCCTGCTTACTTCCCGTATCGCCTATCTTACAGAGCACTTCAAGACCCACAAGAAGGATCACAGCTCGAGAAGGGGACTTCTGAAACTTGTTGGCCAGCGCAGGCGTCTTCTCGATTATGTAAAGGACAGGGATGTAGAGCGTTACAGAAAAATCATCAAGGAACTTGGCATACGCAAGTAAACTGACCATGGCCTTCCGGGAAAATCCTAACGGAAGCCTGGCCGCACTGTAAAATGAGTTGTTACACACCCATGTCACGGAGCCAGGCGAATCAACGCCTTTGCAATGGGAAACCGGCAAATATCATAATGATATTGCCTGAAAAACATGGTCCAGCCTGACAG
>CAYXYO010000007.1:0-3147 GCA_964469365.1 uncultured Desulfobacterales bacterium
AAATCCCCCTCCCTGATTATCCTGAAATCGCTTATGCCTATGCCTATCTTCTGTCTGTTGTTGCTGTTCATGGCCATGCCTCCGGTATTTCTGAACCCTGTTCCCTATGGATAAAAGAATAACAGTATGGCATGGGCTTTACAAGAAATGGGCTAAAGGATTGTGTGTTGCCGCGGGAGCGATGTAGCCAGGAATGCCCATAATTCTGATGCCATCAGCAATATAGAATGAACAAGAAAAAGTGTGTTAATGATATTCCTGAGCCATGCATATGGTGAACAGCATATTTCCAAAATAAAAAATAAACATATCACTATCAGCCTGCGTCTTAACCGGAGAAGCGAGATGATTTTTCAATAAATTTTCAAGGAAAATTTTCAAGGAGTATAACATGAATTTTCTTACATCAAATCCTGTCCGGTTTTTTCCCATGATAGTAATCCTTGCCTTTCACTCTGTTTCCATGGCCGCTCCGCCTCTGTTCAACCCTCTTGGAGAAGAACGCATATTAAACTCATGTATCTTTGTTCAGGAGGGCAGGGAAATCAGCTTTCAGGTATCGGCTGTTGATCCTGATGGGGACAGCCTTGTCTATTCCGCTGAAAATGTGCCTGGCTGGGCGGATTTTGACAGCTCAACAGGTATATTCAAGGGGATCGCCCCTGTCTGGCCATCTGAATATGAGCAAAAGAGGAATCGGCCCGGTGTGTTTGATGTATATTTTTCAGTAACGGATGGCGTATACACAGTACACAAGGTGGTCTCAATATATGTGCTTGACGCAAGATGGACTTCGAAAACAATGGCTGAGCTCGTTGACAGTCGCCCCATAAAGGCAGGAGGCGCAATAGGCACTCCGGTGAAACTGGAGAATGTGAAAGAAGAAATTATCACCAGTTCCTTTGGAGGCGGCAGGCATATCAAAAAGATCACCTTTGGATTTACCAGCCAGGTGCCTGACGTAAGCGGCTGGGAGAACGACTGGGTCGCAAGGACAAACTACGCGTTCCTTCCATTGGACGGGCCGGCTGTTACCAATGCGGGCGCGGTAATAGAGGGCGGTTATTCAAGGCGGTTTGGCGAAACCTTTTTTGCTGAACGGGCCTGTGCCGAACTGGGCATACCGGTACTTATTATAGATATGGACTGGGAGACGACGCACGGGGGCGATGTGATGTCAAAGCATAATGAACAGTCGATCTCCACAGGCAATCCGGAATATCTCTTTTCCGTTTTCAGCGCGGCGCATTACTTGCGGGCATCGGATGCCCTTGTAACCGTTATAAAACGTTATACGGACTGGGACGTATCCTATGAAAATTTCAAAACGGTATTTACAGGACATTCCAAATTCGGACATACCTGTTTCAAGGCGGCTGCGGCACGGCCCGAAAGGGTTGCTGGGTTTATGGCAGCCGGCATAGGCGGCCTTGACACCGGAGCTGCCAGGCTTCTGGGGATACTTCAGGGGGCAGACACGATGAACCCTGGCGCAAGCCCCACCTATCTTGGCGCAATGATCAGATATTTTACTGAAAACATCAGAATGGAAGATCAGATGGCGTCTGACCTTCATGCCCTTGTGGTGCAGGGCACCAATGATTCCAAGGGGAAAACCGAGGGGTATGGCCCCAAGTACTCAATGCTGGCAACCGAGATGGAGATAAACATGCCCTATGCAACCGGCTCCATTCCCAATGTGCCGCATACCACCAGAACGCCTCAACACAGCGATTACTGGATAATGTGGCTGGCACACACCTTGTTGAATCGTCCCCTGACAGACATAACAGGAGTAAGTCACCATGCCGGAAACAGGGGAATCACAGTGGAGGCCATGATATCCGGGAGGCCTTCTCTCAGGGAAACAAGGGTATGGGCCACCAGTCAGAGCGATACTGATACAGGTCAGTGGGATAATTTCATCCCGTATCCAATGGCCCTTGAAGAAGGCGTTTACAGGGGAGAGATTCCCGCGGATTCCACTGCCTATTTTGTGGAAGTGCTGGACGAGGCGATGGGTGTAAAGGGCATTGTCACCTCAAGTCCCCGGCCTGTCAACAGGGATTACCCATTGCTGCCCCAACCACCGGAAAACGCATGGGAATTTACTGTCAAGCTGGTTGGGGATGACGTTGGTATGGATTGGCTTAATCCGTCTGACCTTGACTTCAGGGGAAGCCTGATACGCTCAGATACCGCGGGGTATCCTTCCGTGTCAACAGGAGCCGCCGTGTATGACGGTTCCGGTAACCATGCGGTTCAGGTGGCTGATAGTGAAAATACCTATTATTCCATTTTCACCTATGACGCCACAGGCGGTTACAGCAGCGGAGCCTACGCCAGGGTATGTCTTCCAGGCAAGGAAGAACCCCCGGTCTTTGACAACAGCACAAAAATACTGCATATGCCTGAAGTCATGGTGGGCGGGAAAAGTTATTCGGTTGATCTTCTCTGTGAGGGTGGCATGTTTCGCATAATAAAGGCAGGCCCGCCCCTTTGTGCCGGAGAAAGGGCGTTTTTTGACTTTGACACATTATCCCTGCACATACCTGGATTGCATGCCGACGGCATTCTGTATGACCTTTACATGAAATATGCCGGGGATATGAAGTTCGAGGCCCATGAACTGCCATTTTGTCCATGATATTCCCCCTGACCATATGCCGGACATGGCCGGGCCTGCTCGTTATGTCCGTGGGGCAAACCGCTTGGCTGTCTCAAGGTCCTTTTCGAATACGGCATAGCCCGAGGCCAGCATCTTTCTGGCCTCGGCATCGTCAGGTTTGCGCGCAAGGATTGCTTCCAGTTTTTTTCTTGCCTCGTTCCACCGGCCCTGTTCCATAAGTGCTTCTGCAAGGACACGGTTCAGCAAAGGGATGTCGCTCCCATCTCTTTCATTGAATTTTTCTACAAGCCTGATTGTCTCCGGCGTCCTTCCGGCCGCGGTCAGGCTTTCCGCCATTCTGCATACGCATGCCGGATTGTCAGGGGCAAGGGCCAGGGCCCTCTTGGCGGACTCGACCGCCTCATCCTTCCTGCCATCCCTGATCAGCACGCCTGCGAGGTTGTAGAACACCATGAAGTCCCTGCTGTTTTTCCCTGCCGCCTTTCTGAAGCATGAAGCGGATTCCCGAAGACGGCCGG
>CAYXYO010000008.1:0-6157 GCA_964469365.1 uncultured Desulfobacterales bacterium
CGCCCTGGCCTCTGGCGCAGGTACCGTGATAGGCCGGTGGGGCACTGATCTGGTCATAGCAGGCGCGCTCCTTGCCACCAGCAGCGCCATAAGTGGCACTGTCTTCGGTTCATCAAGACAGATGGCTGTAATCGCTGAAGATGGCTATTTCCCTGCATTCCTTGCCAGGCGTCGTGAGTATATACCTGTCAATGCGATTGCTGCCATGTCCCTCATGGCCTTTGCCCTTGTGCTCGCAGGGGGGCTTGAAGTGATACTTGAGTTTGGCAGTGTTACCTTCCTGCTGGTTTCCCTGTGCATGGCCTGGGCCAATTTCAGGATTCGTCACAGGACAGCATCATCGACAGGTGTGACATTGTGCGCCCTGGCGGGTCTCATGGCTGGCGCCTGCCTGATAATGTATTATGAATTTGAGCATCAGCCCGCCCAACTGGTGTTTATAGGTGGGATATATATTTTGCTCTCCCTGGGAGCATGGCTTTATTCCAGGGTAAAACAGGGGCCGCATAGATGATTTGCACTTTTTTCATCTGGCGAACCGGAAAGATATTAAGGAGATAATCTGGTGGAATCCGTAACCTTGACAACTGACATGTTGATTGTTTTTTCCCTTCTTGGCATGGCGATTCTCGTCTTTGTATTTGACCTGCTCAGGGTTGATATCGTTGGCATTCTGATAATGGTGCTACTTGCCCTTACAGGCGTTCTGACGGCAGATGAGGCCATAGCCGGTCTCAGTTCAAACGCGGTGGTCTCCATTATTGCCGTTATGATAATCGGGGCAGGCCTGAATCGTACAGGCATAATGAATGTCCTTGCCGGAAAGATTATCAAGGTGGCAGGCAGGAGTGAAAAAAGGATAATGGTAGTTGTGTCAACAACTGTAGCGATAATCTCCAGTTTCATGCAGAATATAGGCGCGGCAGCACTCTTCCTGCCTGCAACAACCAGGATAAGCCAGCAACTTGGCATTCCTGTTTCACGCATACTGATGCCCATGGGATTTGCGGCAATTACAGGTGGCTGTCTCACCCTGGTGGGTTCAAGTCCGCTCATAATGCTGAACGATCTCATGGCATCCTGGTGGCAGAACAATTCGGCAACTGTCAGCGGCTCCTTTGAACCCCTGTCGCTCTTCAGTGTCACTCCGGTGGGCGTTGCCCTGCTTCTTGGCGTGCTTTTATATTTTGTCATTGCGGGACGCTTTGTGCTCCCCGCAGGCAGTGAGAAGGCAAGCAAGGGCGGTCTCGCAACAGAAAGGGTGCGCGACCTGTATCAGTCCAGCCTGAATTGTGGAGTTGAGTTTGAGATACCCCATGACTTCCAGGCAATGACCCTTGAAGAGCTGAAGCTGCGTCCAAGGTTCCAGTCAACGGTTATAGGGATTGCCAGAAAGGACGGGGAGGTGGACGTGTCGCCGTCAAAGGACTCTGTTATCGGGCCGGGCGATATTGTTGCCATGGTCTCCACCCATGACAGGGCAAGGCAGATTGCGGAGCGGCTTGGCTGGGTGGCCAGTGAGGAGAAGAAGACTTTCAGCAGCATATTTACGCCTGCGGATTACGGCATAGTCCAGGGGATAATACCACCTGGCTCCCTGCTTGTGGGACATAACATGGCTGAACTTGATTTCAGAGACAGGTACCGTCTTAACGCCCTGGCCATTTACCGTGGCGACAATATCATACTGGATGATATAAACATGCTTGAACTGAAGGCCGGAGACACGCTCCTGCTTCTTGGGCCATGGGAAAAGTTTCGTTCCATAAGGAAAAGCCTTGACCTTGTGTTCATTGAGGAACTGAAGGGAGAGGAGACAGCGCCTGAAAAGGCTGTGCCTGCCCTTATCTGTCTTGGCGTTGCCCTGTCGCTTGCCCTTGTGTTCAATGTGCAGCTCTCCATTGCCCTGATGACAGGAGCAATCGGCATGGTCCTGTCACGGGTCATATCCATAGACAACGCCTATGCGTCTGTGGACTGGATGACCATCTTTCTCCTTGCCGGTCTCATACCGCTTGGCACGGCATTTGAAAAAACAGGCGCGGCCGCTTTTCTGGCAACAGGCATTACTTCGTCGGCAGGAGAGCTCTCTCCATTTGTGCTTATGCTGGTAACAGCCCTGCTTACATCCTTTTTTTCACTTGTCGCTTCGAATGTCGGGGCCACGGTGCTCATGGTGCCTCTTGCCATGAACATGGCGTTGCAGTCAGGCATTAACCCGGTAATTGCGGCAGTAACAGTCGGGATAGCCGCGTCCAATACCTTCATACTTCCCACGCATCAGGTCAACGCCCTTATCATGCGTCCAGGCAATTACAGGACACTGGATTATATAAAGGCTGGCACTGGCGTGACAGTTATATATCTGATTATTATGATAGGCATGATCTACCTGCTTTTCTGAAGAGTTTACGTTTAAACCCTAACATGAGATCCCGGAGTGTAATTATGTGTAAACCGAATAAAAAAACAGTTATGAAGATGACATTATCCTTTCTTTTCCTTGCCGTCTGTTCATTGGCGGTTACGGCAGGTTCCGCTTTTTGGGCGGATATTGACCCTGCCTTTGCCGGACAGGGTGACGCCCTGACATGCAATTTTGATGACGTATCGCCTGGCGGGTTGCCTGACGGCTGGAAGGCGGAGGCCACTGGCGGCAAGGGGGCGGCGCCTTCCTGGACAGTGGTGGAAGACAAGTCAGCCCCTTCAGGCGGACATGCCCTTGAGATGACCCGTCCAGCTTCATCTTCAGGCCTGTTCGGTGGTTTTTCAGGCGGGATGTTCAACCTCTGCTGGACGGATTCCGTATCCTTTCTTGACGGGGAGATAAGTGTCAGGTTCAGGGCCATAAGGGGCAGGATAGACCAGGGCGGCGGCATAATGTGGCGGGTGCGTGACAGGAACAACTATTATGTCGCCCGTTTCAATCCACTGGAAGACAACTTCCGTTTCTATTATGTCATGAATGGCAGCCGCAGGATGATAGCAGACGCCGCTGTCAGGCTTTTTTCCGGCTGGCATGTTATGAAGATAGTGCAGCGCGGAGACCGTTTTCAGGGATTTATTGACGGCAAAAAGTTCCTTGACGCCCGTGACAGCCACTTCACCAGGGCAGGCGGGGCAGGCCTCTGGACAAAGGCTGACGCGGTTACAAGGTTTGATGATTTCCGTGTGGTTCCATTCAGTGGAAAAGAGTGAATAACATGAAAAAATTTATCATGCTTGCCCTTGTCGCCATGGCGGCCGGGGCGGTTTTTTACCTTGCGACCTCTCCTGAAAAAACACCTGTGGTCGTTGTGTATGTGTCAGAGGATCAGGTCTTTTCAGAGCCTGTGCTGCGGGATTTTGAGCAGGAGACAGGCATAAGGGTAAGGGCGGTTTATGATACCGAGGAGGCCAAGAGCACAGGCGTAATGAATCGTCTTATTGCCGAAAGGGACAATCCCCAGGCAGACGTGTACTGGGCAAACGAGCCTGTAAGGGCCGAGTTTCTCAAGGGCAAGGGCATTGCCGATGTCTATTTTTCTCCCAACGCGAGGGATATCCCTGAAATTTTCAAGGACCCTGACGGCTTCTGGACAGGTTTTTCAGCACGCGCCAGGGTGCTTGTGGTAAACAGCGGGGCGCCGGAAAAACCGTCGGGAGTCATGGATTACGCTGATTCAAGGTGGAAGGGCAGGGCGGTAATAGCCAATCCGCTTTTCGGCACAACCACTGCGGAGATAGCGGCCCTCTTTGCCGTTATGGGAGAGGAAAGGGCCATGAGATTCATGGATTCCATGAAGGCCAATGAAGTCGCCATATCCACGGGCAACGGTGAAAGCGCTGATTTCGTGGCGTCAGGTCAGTATGATTTCAGCCTTGTTGACAGCGATGACGCTGTAAGCCGCATAAGGCAGGGCAGGGCGGTTGAGATGGTCTATCCTGACCAGGGTGAGGACGGCATCGGCTGTTTCATTGTGCCAAATGTGGTCCTGCTCATAAAGGGGGCTCCACATCCACGTCAGGGGAAAATCCTCATGGATTACCTGCTTTCCAGGGAGACCGAAAGAAAGCTCGCCCTGGCTGACTGCGCCCAGATTCCGCTGCATCCCGGAGTCGCGCCTCCCACGGAACTGGAACCCATGAACAAAATAAAGGTGATGCAGGTAAACTATGGAGAACTTGCCGCGAATATGGAAAGGATACAGCCCTGGCTTAAAAATTGGCTCGGTCATTGACAGGACGTAATCTTTTTTTGACCTTTGTGGTCATCTTTTTCATTGTGGCAGGGGTGATGCCCCTGCTCGCAATGCTTGTCAAGTGCATTGCCCCTGACGGCGTCCCCGCCCTTGACGCATTCAGCGGTCTGCTGACCTCGCCGCGTAACAGGCAGTTGATGCAAAACAGCCTGTGCCTGGCCCTGCTTGTCACCCTGTTCGCGGTTTCCGCTGGCACTCCGGCAGGGATTGTCCTTGGAAAGACAGATATCCCTTTCAGAAGGAGCCTGCTGCTTCTCTTCCTGCTTCCCCTCCTTGTCCCGCCTTATATTATGGCGGTTTCATGGTCATGCATCCTTGGACCTGAGGGACTCCTGGCCGGTTTTGCCGGAAAAGGGGCCGCTGCTGTGGCAACCCGTTTTCTCTTCGGTCTCCCGGGGTGCGTGCTTGTCATGTCCTCCATATTCATGCCCGTGCCCATGCTTGTCGCCATGACCTTCGCAAGGGAGACAGACCCTGCCCTGGAGGAGGCCGGCAGAATCATTACAGGCTGGCCGGGCGTGCTGAAAAACATAACCATTCCACTTATGATGCCCGGAATCATCATGTCTGCCATCCTGGTGTTCATCCTTGCCTTTGGCGAGTTCAGCGTGCCAGCCTTTCTGAGATATGATGTCTTTCCGGTGGAAAGTTTCATCCGGTTTTCCGCCTTTTACGATTTCAGATCAGCCACTGCCGCTGCCATGCCCCTTGTGGTTGTCGCCTGCCTGCTTCCCATAATTGAGAGGAGGGTGACATGGAAGATGAAACGCGGGTCGGTCAGCATGGCCCCAAGGAGGGATGCCGGGCGGGTCTATCTGATCAGAACAGGCCGCATGGGAAGATGGCTGCTGCTCCTGCTTGTGTTGACGTGCCTTGTCACTGTTGTGCTTCCGGTCGTCACGCTTGTGGTCAGGAGCGGAAGCTGGAAGACAGTGTTTGAGGCGGTGCGGATGGCAGGAGACAGCATGGCGAGAAGCGTCGTCTATGCCGCATCAGGAACATCCCTGCTGCTGTTTACAGGTTTTTTTACAGGATATGTTATCCACTCCAGGTTGTTCGGATACTGGTCTCTTCTGGATGCCATGACCCTTTTTCTCTTTGTCCTGCCAGGCACGGTTACTGGTATCGGCCTGATAAGCCTCTGGAATACAGAGTGGACAAATTTTATTTACGGCACGCCCCTGATAATAATGATGGGATATGTGGCAAGGTATACTGCTGTTACAGCCCGGATTGCCGTTGCGAGCCTTTCCGGAATTTCCCCTTCCATGGAAGAAGCCGCCCGGTCGGCAGGCGCTGGATGGTTCAGGCGCATGTTTTTTGTTGTCATACCCCTTGCTGGCAGGGGACTCGCAGCCGCATGGCTCGCAGGTTACATATTCTGCCTGAGAGACACATCTGTCACCATGCTGGTATATCCGCCAGGCCATGATACCCTGCCTGTACGCATATTTACCCTCATGGCCAACGGTTCTCCTGAACTGGTGGCCGCCCTCTGCGTCATAATGACAGTCATAACCATTATACCGGCCGCTTTTCTGTTTGTCCTGCGCCCTTCAACATGAGGCTACAGGATAAATGTAAAAACACCAGCGTTGCTACGCTCCGACAGGTGGCAGCTTTAGCGTGGAATACGTATTCCCTCCCGTCTGGTTCAAAGGTTATTGGCTCAGGCCTCAGCCTGGGAGGTGGCAGACAGGCGGGCCATCACCGTGTCCAGCAGTTCGGTCTGCGTGCCGGTGGCGGCGTCGATCTGCTGCTCCAGATCGTCGCAAAGGGCCATGAGCTGGTCGACTTTGGCAACGATGCGGTGTTGCTCGGGGAGGGGTGGGAGGGGGAAGGCAATTGATGACCATTTCTGTTTGTTGATTATTGGTGTTGCTGATCCACTAGCTTGTAAAATAACTGTCTTCTGA
>CAYXYO010000009.1:0-4795 GCA_964469365.1 uncultured Desulfobacterales bacterium
ACTGGAAAAACTTCTGGCAGAGAATTACAATCCCGCAGCTGTACACGCCAAGCTTGGAGAATGTTATCAGCGTATAAATCAAAGTTTTGACGCGATAGACTCCTTTGAAGAGGCGCTGAAATACAAGCTGCCTGTAGAGGAGCGCCTTGATGTTTTGTATAAAATCGCGCTGCTTCATGAAAAGACAGGGAATGTTCCAAAGGCCATTGAAGCACTTAAACATATTGTAAGGCTGGATAAGTCTTTCAGGAACGCAGCTCAGCGGCTGGAGGATCTTTCCAAGTCAGCAAAAAAATTCGGGCGATTCTATTATCTGATCCATAACGGCATAATTGACGAAAGCCAGCTCGACAGGGCGCGGGAGATCTCCAAGGAAAGCCGTACGCCTATTGAAACTATTCTCATAAACCAGTTCGGTGTTGAAAAAGAAGAGATAGGCAAGTCACTCAGTGAATATTACAAATGTCCTTTCATCGTTTTTGATGAACTGGAGGTTGGCAATGCTCCTGCATGTGTCAAGGGGGTAAAAGAACATTTTTTCAGGACCAATGTCTGCGTGCCTATCAAGGAGGAAAAAGGTGTTCTTCTGGTAGCCCTTGATAACCCGTACGATATAAGCAAAACAGATGCTATAAAGACTGTACTTAAGGCTTCCAAGTATGAATTTGCCGTAGGCCTCAAAGAGGATATTGATAAATATATTGATTACTTCTTTGGCAAGTATAATCTTATAGAAGAGGATGAGGACCTTTTTGAACAACTCGACCTGGAAGATGAAGAGTTTTCATTTGAGGAAGATGCAGAAGATGAACTTGTCAGTGATTCTGATAATGTTGTGGTGCAAATGGTTAACAAAATCATTGATGATGCCTATGTGAGAAATGCATCTGACATACATATTGAGTCATTGACCGGTAAACGTGGCACCAAGATCCGTTACAGGATTGATGGTGATTGTCTCCAATATCAGACCATACCATTCAATTATAAGAAGGCATTGGTATCAAGGATCAAGATTATGTCAAACCTTGATATCGCTGAGAAACGCCTTCCCCAGGATGGAAAGATAAAATTCAGAACCCGTCAGGGTAAAAATATAGAATTGCGCGTGGCAACCCTGCCCACAACCGAAGGTAATGAGGATATTGTTCTCAGGATTCTTGCTTCATCTGAGGCCATGCCCCTTGACAAGATGGGTCTTACTGAAAGTAATCTGAAAAAAGTTAAAAATATACTGGAGATGCCATATGGTCTTATTCTGGTTGTTGGCCCCACAGGATCTGGTAAGACAACAACCCTTCACGCTGCCCTGGGTTATATAAACAGACCTGATAAAAAGATATGGACCGCTGAGGATCCGGTTGAAATCATGCAGGACGGTTTAAGGCAGGTTCAGGTGAGACCCATGATTGACCTGACTTTTGCCAGGGTGTTGCGGGCATTTCTCAGGGCAGATCCGGATGTGATAATGGTGGGTGAGACAAGGGATGAAGAGACTGCCCACACTGTTATCGAGGCATCCCTGACCGGTCACCTTGTTTTTTCTACCCTGCATACAAACTCCGCCCCTGAAACCATTACGCGTCTTCTGGGAATCGGCATGGATCCATTCAATTTCGCAGACGCCCTGCTGGGGGTCCTGGCGCAGCGTCTTGTGAAGAGGTTGTGTCCAAAATGCAAAGAGGAATTTATTCCCGACGATGAAGAGGTAGATCGTATCATAAGGGAGTTCGGAGAACATTATCAAAAAACTCTAACCAGGGAAGATTTTGAAAACGCGACCATGTTCAAGGCAAAGGGATGTGCGGCCTGTAACAATACAGGTTATAAGGGACGCATGGCCATTCATGAGCTTATTATATCAACCGACGCATTGCGTAAATTGATTCAGGACAACAGACCTGTTATGGAAATCAGGGAGCAGGCAATGAAAGACGGTATGTTTACCCTGAAACAGGATGGCATAATGAAAGTCCTTTCAGGCGATACGGACATGAAACAGGTGCGAGCTGTTTGTATTAAATAAAAAAGTCAGTTATATTTCCGAAAGGACAGCTTGAATTGTTTTTGGGGGCCGGTATCGTATGGTCGCTGAAATGAAAATGCTTATATCTGTTTGCATATTCCGTATGTTTTCACTTTATTACTTCTTGTGCTGAGCCAAAAAGTTTCGATTTTCAGGTCTCTTTGATATTTTGCCGGAGTGGTGAAATTGGTAGACGCACTGGACTCAAAATCCAGCGGGCTTATGCTCATGTCGGTTCGACTCCGACCTCCGGCACCAGTAAAAAGACAAGGCTTTATTCCTGCTCTAACCGGGAATAAAGCCTTTTTTCTATTTGGAGTGGTGCTGCCTTGTGGGGGATATCAAACAAGCAAGTTACAGTTACTGACGGTCGAGGCATAGATTGAGCAGAATATGGTTACTGTACGGTCAGCCTCATTGTATTGCTTGTCAAGGTGCGGCCAGCCACATTACGTACAACCGTCAGGTCGTAGGAACCAGCCCTGGCTCCGGCAGGCAGTTTGAAAACAGCGGTATTGTAATCCCTGATTGTTACCCCTGGACTGAAGTTTGAGTCGTTGCTCGCAAGTTTGACCGCAAGTCCTGAAACAAACCCCACACCTGTAAGTTCTATTTCAGTGGAGGTGTCTCCGGACGTCATGGTCGATGGACTGACACTGCTTACCACAGGTCCTGGATATACAGTAAGAAATTGTGCCTCCATGCTGCTTAGACCGTTGACCGTGACAGTTATGGCCCCTGACTGGAGGTTGACCGGCGTCCTTGCCTTGATCTCATGGGGAAGCGCTGAAGTCACGGTCAGGGTCTGTCCCCCCACAGTCACGGTGTTTTTCTGTTCAACATCATCAAAGTTCATGCCGGTGATTGTCAAGCTGTCTCCTGCCATGATTTCAGAAGGAGAGATGTCTGTTGTCACTGGCGGGTAGGTGAAAGACAGATCTCCCTTTGCGGCTTCTCCATCAGTATAGACATAGACCTTGCCGCTTTCGGCCGCAGGTACCCTTACCAGAAGCTGGGTAGACGACGCCTCAAGTATGGAGGCTGCCGTTTCATCATCAGTTCCGGCATTAAACACCACGTAATTGTTTGTTTTTACAGGGTTAAAATTCCATCCTGATATTGTGACCGTATCGCCTTCGTTACCTGTGGGCGGGGTAAGTGACTCCACTACCGGCGTGATGGTTACTGTTTGCGCATTGCTTTTCATCTCATTGACCACCACATGGAGCGGGCCTGTATTGCCATCAGGCACAAGGACATCAAGTTGGGTTTCCGTGGCTTTTTTAACAGTTCCCCGGACGCCATTGAAATATACATAGTTAAGGTTTACGTCTTTGGCAAAATTGAATCCCTTTATGGTAACTTTGTCCCCTGGTGCAAGCACTGTCCTGGATACGCTTTCCACATAGGGACCAACCAGGAAGTCTACAGGATTTGAAACCGCTCCATCCACGGCTACGGTCACTTCGCCGGTTTCAGCGCCGTAAGGCACCCAGACTACTACTGAACTCTCTTCTATCTCCATGATGGTCGCCTCACGTCCGCCCATCATAACCTTGACAATATCCGGGTTGTTGCCGAATTTTTCGCCCTTCAGCCTGACAATGTCACCTGTTACGCCCTGAGCAGGTTCAAGGTGGTCAATATACGGGGCATTCACCAGGTAAAATTCCGAGCTGCTTCTGTCGAGCATGACCTCGGTGGCGGCATCATAGACTTCGGCATTGAGCACATATCTGCCAGGCACGAACCTGACGTCAGGATTGAGCATCAGGGGCCACTGGCCAGCCTTTATGTTTACAGGAGAAAAGGGAAAGTTTCTTACAATCCAGATGGGATGCCAGGCGGCAAACTGTGCGTTGTCACCAAGGAAAAGAAGGGTGCCGTCAGGCATTTCAAGGGACATGCTGAGGTTCAGGCCATAACCGGCCTCAAGCCCCTTCAGCACATAAAGTATGTAAACAGGTTCATTGGCCACATACACGTTTTTTTCGGTTTTGACAGAAACAATATTTGCCGCTTCTGCCTGACAGACAGTAAACAATAAAAAAAACAAAACAATATACGTCAGGCTTGTTGAATAATGCCTGCCTTTGAGTTTGCAGTTCATCATAATACCTCGTTCTCAGTGTGCTCATGGCCTACCATGAGGGCGTCACTGTGATGGCATCGGGAATATTTATTGATACTCCCCTGACCATCACTTCCAGGGCATGCACTCCCTGTTGCAGACTGCGGGAAGTCACCACGGTAAGGGTGGATGCAGTGGCGGACCGGACGTACATTGGCATCCCGCCGACAAAAACATGATTTTCCTCCAGGGTTTCTGAAAATCCTTTACCCTGCACGGTGAGAACCTCACCTGCTGTCAACGTCCTGGGATACCAGTTGTCAATTCTGAACGTGGCAAGGTAGACGTAAAAAGGCGGTCCCGGTATACCGTTTGAAAACACCTGCACAGACACAGGACCTGACGTGGATATGGGCGGCACGGTAACTGTAATGGTGGAGTTTGTGGATTCGGTTACACTGCCTGGGATGCCGTTAAACCACACCTGGTTGTCTGTCGAATTGGAGCTGAAATTCTGTCCGGCAAAAATTGCGCTGGCCCCTGGAATTATTCCGTCACCGGAGGTCAGGCCAGATATCTCGGGTACAGCCCAGAATGGAAAGGCGTTGGATGGATAGGAGGCTACCCTGGGTATAGGCAGATGGTCTTCCTGTTCTTTCATTTTCCAGTAAGGGAGCGTAATGTTGACCACCATGTCG
>CAYXYO010000010.1:0-3789 GCA_964469365.1 uncultured Desulfobacterales bacterium
GTACCAGCGTCATGCAGCCGGACATCTTCAGGGAGATGACAGGCTGACTCCAAATGTCTTATTACATGGACACCAAACCCCTCATCCCCCATGAGAAGGTTGCCTACCCCGATAACGGCAACCCCTCCCCTGGAACGTGAAGGCGTCACGCCTTGTCAGGCGTGTACTTTACGCCGTTGAATATGGAGGATATCAGACCCTCCCCGCTCTGAATGTCATTCCATATCACAATGTAAAGATGAAAAAAGGCAAACAGTATAAAATACCACATGAGGAGATAGTGTACAAAACGTGCCTGCTGCTGGGTTCCAAATATTGCAACTCCCCAGGGCTGCCACGAGGCGCTTTCAGGATACAGCATGTAAAAACCTGAAACAATCTGAAAACCTGCCGCGACAAAAGTCACAAAATAGGCCATGCCGGCAAGGGCGTTATGGCCAATACGATGTTCATTATCACGGCTGATATAAAGATAGTATTTGAGGGTTGAGATTAAATTTTTTATGTTTCGAAATGTTATTGGCAGAAAATCCCATACACGCTCCTGCCTGTTGCCAAAGAAGAGCAGATAGATTCTTGCCAGCAAAGCGGCTGTAAAGACAAATCCTGCCACAAAATGTATATAACGCATGTATGCCACGGGAAAACCGGCGCCCGTCCCCTCAATCATGGTGTTCGTCCAGGGAAAATGTATATAGAACCCTGTTACCACAAGGGCTGTAATGGACAGGGCAAAGGCCCAGTGAAAAAGCCTGAGAAGAACAGACCAGGCAAAATGACGCGTAAACTTCATTTCAGACCTCCTTGCAGAAAGAGATTCCCTTTCCGGCCGGAACGGCTGACGCACTTCCAACCGGATAAAGCCGCTATACAGCCTTTACCTTGCACACTTCACTACCGCCAGGATCAAGCATGTGAATGGCGCAGGCAATGCACGGATCAAAGGAATGGACAGTCCTTAACACCTCAAGGGGTTTTTCAGGCTCTGCCACCGGGTTGCCCACAAGAGACGCCTCGTAAGGCCCTGGCCTGTCCCTGTCATCCCTGGGGCCCGCGTTCCATGTGGATGGCACAACGCACTGGTAATTGCGGATTGCGCCGTTTTCTATCACTATCCAGTGGGAGAGCGCTCCGCGCGGGGCCTCGTGGAACCCGACTCCTTCCTGGACGCCGGACGGGAAATCCGGTCTGTTGAATATCTCCAGATCGCCCTTTCCGATGTTGTCCACAAGAAGCTGCCAGTGTTTCAAGGCCAGATCAGCCAGCATGGCAGCCCTTACAGCCCTTGCCAGATGCCTTCCCGGAGTCGAATGCAGGGCGTCAGGCCCAACTGCCGCCCCAGCCAGGGAACTCACCCTTGAAAGGGCGTCATCCACATACTTTCTTGTGAGCGCATGTCCTGTGGCATATCCCACAAGCACCTGTGCCAGGGGACCTACCTGCATGGGCTCTCCCTGAAAACGTGGGGCCTTTATCCATGAATATTTGCCGTCATCCTGAAAATCTGTATAATCAGGAACTGTTTCTTCTTTATATGGATGTTTTGTCCACTCCCCGTCATACCATGAACGGGCAATGCACTCCATGACGTTATCCCTGAAATAAGGGTCATTGAACCCCTTGATCTGTTTGACCGTGGAAAGATCGCCATTCATGATGGTGCCGCCTGGCAGATCAAACTCAGTTCCCCTGGTGTCAAGCACCATGTCAGGCACGGCAAGATAGTTGGTAATCCCCTTTCCGTACTGCAACCAGTCCTTGTAAAGCGCGCCTATGGCAATCACATCAGGCAGATAGACCTGCTGAATAAAGCCGCGCACCTCCCGGGCAAGCTGTTTGACCCAGAAAAGACGCTCCATGTTGAGGGTTGCTTCATTATCAGGGTTTATGGCGGCAGTTACACCGCCCACAGACATATTCTGAACATGGGGATTCTTGCCTGAAAGTATGGCAACGGCCTGATCGGCCTTCCTCTGATAATCCAGGGCCTCAAGATAGTGAGATACCGCCATGAGATTGGCCTCCGGCGGAAGCGCCATGGCAGGATGCCCCCAGTAGGCATTGGCAAACGGGCCAAGCTGCCCTGAATCAACAATGGCCTGCACCTTGTCCCTGACCTCCCTGAACCTGTTGGCAGAGTTGCCAGGCCAGTTTGAAAGTGACTCTGCCAGTTTCACTGTCTTCCCTATGTCAGCCTTCAGGGCGGAAACCACATCCACCCAGTCCAGGGCTGAAAGAATATAGAAATGAACAATGTGGTCATGGAGGGCATGCAATGACATGACCAGATTTCTGATATACTGCGCGTTCAGGGGAATTTCCATGCCAAGGGCGTTTTCAACGCTACGTACAGACGCGAGGGCGTGCACCGTGGTGCAGACCCCGCATATCCTCTGGGTAAAATGCCACGCGTCCCTGGGATCACGCCCCTTGAGGATGACCTCTATTCCACGCCACATCTGTCCGGATGACCATGCCTTGCTGACAACACCGTTTTCAACCTCAGCGTCTATCCTCAGATGCCCCTCAATCCTGGTGATCGGATCAACCACTATTCGCTGTGCCATGACACGCCTCCTATTCCTTCTCTTCAGGCCTGCCGCCACGAAGAATCTTTCTGCCTATGCCTGCCGCGGCATGAACTCCAACGACTGCCGCCGTAATTCCAAAAATCGTTTTCCCTGCGGACGCGGCTCCGGAAACAATGCCTTCGCCGCCGCCTGGGATATCCACACCCGGCAACCTCTTGTAAAAAGGAGTCATGGAATCCCAGAAATCCGGCTCGGTACACCCTATGCAACCATGGCCAACCCCCACCGGCCAGACGCCGACATCGTTAAAACGGGCCACAGGACAGTTGGCATAGGTCTCAGGCCCCTTGCACCCCACCTTGTAAAGACAGTACCCGCTCTTGTGAGCGTCATCTCCAAACTCCTCTACAAAACGGCCTTCATCAAAATGGGGCCTGCGTTCACACTGGTCATGGTTCTTCCTGCCATAGGCGAACAGGGGCCGTCCAAGACTGTCCACAGGAGGCAGACGTTTAAAGGTGAGATAATGTATAATCGTGCCAAGAAATGAAACCGGATTGGGCGGACACCCCGGGATATTTATAACCGGTGTATCACCAACCAGGTCACGAACCCCTACGGCCCCGGTGGGATTCGGTTTCGCGGCCTGCACCCCGCCATAGGAAGCGCACGTCCCGATGGCGACAATGGCCGCAGCCTTTGAACCCACGTCAGCGAGTATCTCCATGGCCGTGCGTCCGCCTATCTTGCAGTATATGCCGCCATCCCTGGTTGGGATGGCGCCTTCGACAACACAAATGAACCTGCCGCGGTTTTTCTCCATGGACCCCTTCATGGCCTCTTCAGCCTGATGCCCTGCGGCAGCCATTACGGTTTCATGATAATCCAGGGAAATAATATCAAGAATAAGCCTGCCTATATCAGGATGGGAAGCTCTCAGCAAACTTTCAGTGCACCCGGTGCATTCCTGGAAATGAAGCCAGATAACCGGTGGACGATTAGGAGACGCGGCTGCCTCAACAATTTGCGGAACCACTGAATCCGAAAGCCCAAGGGCAGCGGCGGCAACCGTACACCCCTTGATGAAACTGCGGCGGCTTAACCCTGCGGCAGAACCATATTCATCCCGTCGAGACATGACACTACTCCTTTCTTTCAATACTACCAACCTGCACAACCCAATTTATCACCACATACAAACATTAAAGAGCATATGTAAATAATACATACGCCATATAAATTATACAAGCCGAATATC
>CAYXYO010000011.1:0-14134 GCA_964469365.1 uncultured Desulfobacterales bacterium
AAAGGCGCTCATGATTGTGATGATGGAGCCCCATACCAGCCGGTTCCCCAGGGGAGCCAGCTTGTTTCCCCCCAGCACATGGCTTATTGCCGCAAGCAGGCAGAGACCTGTTGAAGTTATGGCAAAGAAGGCGTATGTTGAAATAAGTACGCCCCAGGGCATCTCCCGTGTATTGTTATACACATGTTCATGCCCTGCTATAAAGGCATAACATCCTGTGGCCACACCGGCCAGCAGCAGCAGGCCAAAGATTGCCGTAAGCACATTTACTCCCGGACGTGCCACTTCCGGTTCAGCGGTTGTTGCAATGGAAAATCCGTTAATCATTGTTCTTCCTCCTTGGGTTTTGGTTTGTAAAAAGATTCGTTTGATATAAAGTATCCGCACCTTTCCTGAAAAACAGGCAAGGTTATTAACAACTTTCAGGTTCCCGCATGGTCACCCTGTTCTTTTCAGAGCAGAGAGAGAAAAGGGCCGGAACGACTGCCAGTACTGAAAAAGGCCCCATAATGACAAAAAGCATAAAAGATGTAACAAATCCGAACATTTCACCAGTGCCTCTGAATATTCTCATAAGGCCTGAGAGTGAAAGGGAATCTCTTTTTTCCTTTTTAAGCGCAACAGCTATGGAAGTGGTTATGTTATTCATGATGTCCTCCTTTATTGTGTGTTGGACAGGGTTATCACATATTCGCCTTGATTAATCGCAAGTAAAATGCCAACAGATGTTGCAAAATATTAAGACAACCTGTATATTCCCGTAACCTCTTTACATCAATAAAGAAAAAATATTTATATGCGGTTTTTTACAGCATTTACAGGAAGTCATTTTAAACAGATTAAATACCTGAATGGCATAAAGTACGCCCAATAAAAAATTTTATGGCTTATTTTGCGCCCAAACATAAATATTAAATTTAACCATCTAAAATGACAAAGAAAATTGACAAATACATTCTGACCATTTGACTGAAACTCCTGGACATATAGTACAGAAAAGCATGAAGACCTCTGCAAATATAAACATAACTACTTGATTTTATATATTGAAATGAAAAAGATGCCGGGCGAGGGCAAAAAACAAGCCCTGCATATATTCAAACATGATTATTACATATTGTTAACACTGTTACACAGAACAAGGGCGTGCTACTGTATAATGTGAATTGTTAAATAACCTGCAAATCACCCATGGCATTTTTCCGGTTTGCAAAAGGCTAACGCCTTTATCCTGATGGCTGCCGTAAGAATTGCAAAGGATTTTTCAGGATTCAGATATTTGAAAGCATATCTTGAAGAAATGTGATTTCCTGATTCAAGGCAAGGGGCAACGGGATTGAGAAATAGCCCCATGAAACAGGTATGAACCTTGAAATCGGCCACACATAGGCAGTGCCCCAAAAGGCAATTTTGCAGGACGTCATGAAGTCAATCAATATGACATGACAAGCGGACGGCACAGATATCAAGACATCTCCATAACCCCTGTCTTCCTGAATCAGGATTTGAGAGAAAAGCACGCAACGGCCTCTTCACCTCGCACAGGAATCAGGCAAGATGTTTACAAACAGACCGATTAGTTGTTACCGGCACAAAAGATAACAATCCAAATGCCGCGTGACAAAACCAAACAGAAACAGACAAACAGTAATGACAGACACAAAAAACCAGATAATTCCTCCCGTGGCCGCTGTATTCAAGCTGGACAGGGAATGGAAGATAGTGGCGGTAAACCGTCAGGCAGAAAAGATTGCCGGCATAAAGGCATCTGAACTCATAGGCCAGGATGGCAAAAGGATATTCTGCGAAGGAAAACACAACACATATTTTGAAAAGATATGCCGTCCTGTCTCCAGGGGACATGTATTTACAAACTATCCGGTCATCTTTCACAATAAAAACAACGGGGCAAGCATCTCCCTCATGGCTTCCATAATACCGGTGCCTGACAAAGATAACGAAATAGGCGGGGCGGTAATATGCCTTCAGCACATCACAGACTCTTCCTACATCCATCACCTTGCCCTGGAAAGCGTTGCTGACGGTGTGTTTACAGTGGACGAAGAGTGGAACATCACCTCGTTCAACCGCGCTGCCGGGGAGATAACAGGGTGGAAAAAGGAGAATGTAATCGGAAGGCAGTGCAGTGAAATATTTCACTCAAGCTGCTGCGGCAAGGCATGTCTGCTGAAAGAGGGGGTTAAACAGGGCATCCCCATAAGCAACCGCTCACTTTTCATAAAAGATATCAACGGCAATTCCATCCCTGTTTCAGTAAGCGTTGCTCCCCTCTATGGCCCTGAAGACAAGGTGATTGGCGGGGTAGAGATATTCAGGGACATGTCTGATTCCATTAAAAATGACATCATACTCTCATCTGTTGCCGATGGAGTGTTTTCCATTAATAATGACTGGAAAATCACATCCTTCAACCGGGCGGCTGAAGAGATAACAGGGTGGAAAAAGGAAGAGGTGCTTGGAAAACAGTGCAGCGAGGTGTTTCATTCATCAATGTGCGGAGAAAAATGTCTCCTGAAAAAATCCATGGACGAAAAATGTCCACAGATAGACAAGCCCATCTTCATAAAGTCAAAGGCCGGCGCGTCCATACCTGTTTCCATAAGTTCATCACCCATATTTGACAACACCGGCAAGGTTATCGGCGGCATAGAAACCTTCAGGGACAACACGACTGCCATGAGAAAAAAACTCATACTCGACTCCGTGGCAGACGGGGTTTTCACCGTTGACCGGAACTGGAAAATCACATCCTTTAACCGGGCGGCTGAAGAGATAACAGGGTGGTCAAGGGAAGATGCCCTGGGAAAGAGCTGCAGCGACATATTTCACTCATCAATATGCGGCCAGAACTGCGCCATAGCGGAGAGCCTTTACAGCGGCAAACAGGTGTCCAACAGATCCATAAGGATCAAAACCAGGGATGGACGTCAACTGCCTGTGAGCATAAGCGCGGCCCCGCTTACAGATCATGAAGGGAACATCATAGGCGGCGTGGAGACCTTCAGGGACCTTACGGCAATCACCAGCCTCAGACAGCAGCTCACAAAAAAATTCAGATTTGAACATATCATCTCCAAGTCCGACACCATGCAGAGGCTTTTCAAGATAATGCCTGAGATAGCCCGCAGTCCAAGCACTGTGCTTGTCATGGGAGAGAGCGGCACCGGAAAGGAACTGGTGGCCAGGGCCCTTTACAACGCGAGTTCCAGGCGTGACAAGCCCTTCATTGCTGTAAATTGCGGAGCCCTTCCTGAAACCCTTCTGGAGTCAGAACTCTTCGGGTACAAGGCAGGGGCCTTCACTGATGCCAAAAAAGACAAGGACTGCAGGTTCGCCGCAGCCGAAGGCGGGACCCTCTTCCTTGATGAAATAGGCGACATCCCGGCCTCCATCCAGGTGAAACTGCTCAGGGTGCTCCAGGAAAAGGTCTATGAGCCCCTTGGCTCCAACACCCCTGTAAAGGCTGATGTCCGAATCATCACAGCCACCAACAGAAACCTCAGGGAGATGGTAAAAAACGGAGAATTCCGGGAAGACCTTTTTTACCGGCTCAATGTGGTAAACATCAAACTACCTGCCCTCAGGGAACGGAAAGAGGACATCCCCCTGCTTGTTGAGCACTTTATCAGACAGTTCAGCGCCCAGCAGGGCAAGGACATAGTAGGCATTTCGCCCGCCGCGCTAAACATCCTCATGCATTATGATTTTCCAGGCAATATCAGGGAGCTGGAAAATATCATAGAGTATTCATTCATCCTGTGCGAAGGTGGCTACATACAGCCGGAACACCTGCCTGAAACCTTTTCAGACAGAGTGGAAGAGAGAGGCAATCCCGCTGAAAGCGGAAAGGTTATGACCCTGGAAGATATAGAAAAAGAGGCGATTTTCCTTGCCCTGGAACGCAACAGGTGGCGAAAAATGAATACATGCAGGGAACTCGGGATATCAAAAGACACTCTCAGGAGAAAAATCGCCAAGTACAAACTTGAGCCAACAGAATGACCAGCATCACAAAATACCGCCATGGCGCATATTGCTCCCAACCAGACCACCAGAAGGATAATATTGCGCCAACAAGAGAAAATACATCTTGTTCAAACAACCGCGTATCTGGACCAAACATTACAAAAAGGTCTGACATTAAAGCCAGTTAAAGCGATAACTCAATATACGCGCCCCCACATAAACCCATGGCATAAAAAATGCATATCAGATATATGCTATACATCATCAATATAGCTTGAACACGAGATGCTTCTCGTTTGACTCCAGTGGTGGCGGCCACTGGAGTTTTTTATTGCCCTTTTTGATTGAACATGCCGAACACAAGGCACCTTTTGCCAGGGGGAGGCATTTTACCAGGTTGCCACATCCGCATGACAGGGTCATCATACCTGTCATGGCATCCAACGCATCTGCCCGCATCCAGTATTCTGTCTATTTCACTACTGTTGAATGTGCGGAGCCACTTGCGGGAACTCCTGACCACTGACGTGCCGTCGATTTTCACAAAAGGCGCGAGCGCCGCCGCGCCGTCCCCGCCCTTTCCATATCCGACCGCAGGAACAAAATCCCATGGGTCATCTCCCTTGCCTCCTCGTTCAGACACCCCGCGCAACACAACCTGCCCGTTGCCAAGCCCCAGGGTTTTGGGGTTCTGGTGACAGTCAACACAGACGCGCGCCCTGCCGGCAGTAGTATGAGGGTCCATGGTGGAAACTGTCATTCTGACAAACTCTCTTTCAAATCCGCCCCTTACATCCATAAAGGATACAACATCCTGTCAGCCCGGGACAAGAATCACAACCTCCCCGGCATGCGCCCTGCCCCGCTCGTCCCTATGAGGCTCGGCCACGCCAAGCACAGGGCTTTCATACCGCATCCAGGACTTGAACTCCTGCCACATGCCCGGAGTTTCCTTCATGGCAAGCTTGTCCAGCTCTCTTTTTCCGGCATCAGCCCGCACATGACAGCCATAACACTGTGGCACCCAGGGACTGTGACACGCCTGGCATGACAGCCTGGCATGGAGACGGTTTCTGCACGCATCGGGTTTCAGTTTCCTGAGGGGATGAAACCTGCCGTCCAGCTTGCCCTTGAGCATCACCTGATTTTCGTGCCTCACCACTCCTGTGACAAGGGGCAGTGCCTTGCTCAAGGCGGTCTTTCCGGCAATGGAATCAGGCGCAGCGACAGCTTCAGCAATGGACGCAAGTTGCGTCATATCCACATGACATGTTTCACATGATATCTCAACCTGACCCTCAATATGGGCATACCCTGTTCCATTTCCCATAATCCCGTTCCCTGTATGGCAATCCACACATACAAGACCGGCCCTGTAATGCAGGTCTCCCTCAATCTTCCGGAAAAAACGCCCATCACTCAATTCAAGATCAGAGGTTCCTCCCTCATGGAAGGGCGAGCCATAACCTTCCGACTCATATTTCCCCTGATATGACAGCCCTATCCTGCCGCTCCGGTTATGACAACGCACACAGTTGCGAAGGGGAATCCTGCGGCTTATTCCAGGATGTCCGTCAGGCTTTTCCCTGAAATCATCATGGGCCGGAGTGTGACACGCTGAACATCCTCCGCCCTTTTCAGCAAGGAAACCCGGAAAGCTGTTTTTAGGCATCCACAGGTGACATGTTCCGCAAAGTTTCCTGTAATAGTCCAGGGCGGGTGAAGTGGCTCCACTTTCAACAAGCCCGTGAACCGTTATATCTTCATCATGGTCATCTGTCTCTCCCCAGTAAAATCGCAGTGTGCTTATTATACCCCTGTTGGTTGCCATAAGGGATTTCTTCACTCTCTCCACCTCTCCGGCATGGCACCCGGACTGGCCGCAACTTTTCCCCGCATGTTCAAGCTCACCAGGATTCCGCACCATGCCCCTGTGGGCTGTCTCCACATCCCCTGAAAGGGGATTGCCGCCATGGCACACATAACATCCAAAGACCTCCCTGCTGTGCGGCTTGCCGGGATCGTCCCTGTGACACCCCATGCAGAGGTCTATGCGTCCGCCTGTGGTTGAAGTTACGCCTGATATCCTTGTTGATGGAGCGAGAGAAGAGGAGATGTCCGATGCCGCAAAGGTGAAGGCCGAACCTGCGGCGATGAGAAAAACAGTGAAAAGGAGGGGGATAAACGTCAACATTGACCACGCTGGCAACACAGGCAAACAGATGAAACTGAACCCCCTGATGGCACAAGAGATGACCCTGCGCATTTTCATGTGAATAAAAAAGCAGATTTTCAGAAACAGGGCAGAAATAAAAAACATGAAAAAGAAAAAAGGGGAACCAGCAGCAACTGTTCCCCCTTTGGTGTTCAGGTGGAGCGGGAAACGGGATTTGAACCCGCGACTTCAACCTTGGCAAGGTTGCACTCTACCACTGAGTTATTCCCGCCTTCAAAATTCGTGACGCACTATAGATGTTCAAAAAAGTGTTGTCAAGACCGCTGCCGACTTTTTTTCATGGCAGGGGTGTTCACTCTTGAAAACGCCCTGAAATACAACAATCATAAATCCCTGAAGATAAAAAGGTCAGCGCATTTCCTTCATTAAGGATGCAGCGCATCCCCCAAAGCTGCGACCATCCTGAAGGAAATGTTTCCGGGAATCACTGACTTCACCCCAGCACCACTCCGGGTGTCAAAACAGTTGCCGGATCAGCAGCCTTTTCAGGGGAACCCCCATCTTCCGTTACGCAGACGACCCCTACCATTCCGCTGCCCGTGCCTACGGCAAGGGAGCCGTCGTCCAGCCTGATCACAGTTCCCGGGGCAACCCTGTCGCCAGGGATATCATCCATGACGCGCACCTTCCAGAACATGATCTTTTTCCCGTCAAGCATGGCAAAGGCCCCTGGATAGGGCCATGCGACAGCCCTTGTCAGATTATATATCCTCTCTGACGGCCATGACCAGTCAATCCGGCCGTCTTCAGGCCGCCTTCCGCCAAAGTATGTGGCCTTTTCATGGTCCTGGGCCACCCTTGGGGCCGTGCCATCAAGGAGCCTTGGTATGAATTCGCCAAGGAGCTCCCTGGCTGCGGCCTCCAGTTTCCCGTAAAGAGAAACCGCATCATCCTCCCTTGATACGGCAACCGCCTTCATCCCTATAATATCTCCGGCGTCAGCCTGTTTTACCATGTGATGCAGGGTCACTCCACTCTCCCTCTCTCCGTTTACAAGCTGCCAGTTCACCGGACACCTGCCCCTGTACCCCGGAAGCAGGGAACCATGCAGGTTGACAGCGGCAACTGAAGGTATGGAAAGAATCCGCTCGCCTATCATGTTTCTGTAATAGCATGATAGAAGGATCTCCGGTTCAAGCTCCCTTATCAGCCCTTCCCACTTTGCCTGATTGATATTTTCAGGATAGTAAACCGGGATGCCCCTCTTTTCGGCAAGGGGAGCTGGAGTGGAAAACCACCTGTTTTCATCAGGGTCATCCCTGTGGGTAAAGAGGGCGGAGACCTCGACGCCAAGTTCGTTTAGCACATCAAGGGCCACGCAGCCCATATTGTGATATCCGCAAAGGATTACAGACATGACAACAACTCCATACATTTCATGTACGCCCTGCCAACCTGCCTTTTCAACCTGTCGCCAGAGCGTCGCCAAGATGAAAAAACTCTCGCATGACTGAACATGTATCGCTTTTCAATTTCATTACCCGTTGCGCTGAACCGCAAATTCCATTTTTCAGCACACCGGCATTATTCCTTTTTCAAGGCACAGAAGGCATGCCTTCACCGGATGTCCGCCCTTCCCTCTCCACAAGCCATTTCATCACAGCCAGGGTCCTGTAAATATCGGCAGGGCCTGTTGTGTGAGGCACATAGGCCCGCCACAACCAGAAGGGCGGCCTGTCTGCCGCGACCGGTTCAGGATACACAATACGCGCCACGCCTTTCAGGTCAACGCAACCTCCGGGGCGGCCTGGAGCAAGATTGTCAAACAGCACCTCATCATCACTGTCAAGATAGGAGACAGAGATATCCAGAACCGGACGTATGACACTGAGACGCCCGCCGCATGTCTCTCCAATAGTGACCGGAGCCCACCTGCGTTTTGAAAATCCGGCAAACCAGACGCCTGGCATCTCAACCAGGCCTTGTCCGTCAGGTGCCGGCATGAACTTGTCTGTCATAAAGGCAGGCAGTTCAAATCCGTCATCACGCATGCCGTTTGTCTCAACCAACCTTTCCACTTCACTGCTGCCCTGGGAGGCGACATGGAGCCAGTCACTCCAGTCAGGGTCATCCTGACGCAGCAGGCTCCTGCCGTAATCGTTAAATGACCAGACCGCGTGACATACAGAGCAGTCCACAAGGCTCCGCGCCCTTTCATCATGCCCTGGCAGACCTTCATCAAAACCACGTCGCATGTGGCAGCCCGTGCATGACGGACTGTTTTCTGAAAGGCTGCCTCCAGTGCCGCATATATCAGTTACATGGCATTTTACGCACCTGAAACCGGCCTTTTTATGGATATCAGGCGTCATCTCATGCCACTCAAGTCCATAGGGCCTTTTCACAAGACGGCCTTTTACAAATCCGGCAGTAAAATCACCTGGATAATCCAGCTCATACCTGCCATAAAAATCCCATCCCACAAAATTTCCATGGTGACACGCAAGGCACTGTTCATCCCCCGGACTTCTCACAAAGAGGTGCCGCTCAACATGGCCACCTGAATATTTCATGTGACAGGCAGCGCATCCAGCGCCATGGGTTACGGAACTGTACGCATCCCCCCTGTACCATACATGGCACCGCAGGCACCGTCTCCGCAGCATGTCAAGCACAATATCCCGCTCATTATCCGGATGAGACGCAAGACCCGACTTCATGAATTTATCAGGCAGACGCCCGTTGTCAAAAAATGCGCCCCATACACTCCCCGCCTCGTTTTCAAGGGTGAAATGGGAAGAGGAAGCCATGAACCTGACCCTTGCCTGGTGACACGGGCCACACCTTTCCGACATAAAATCAGGATGCGCCGGCATGGCGGTCAATCCCCTGTGGGCATCTTCCACTGACAGGGCGGCCGGGTCTCCGTCATGGCAGATAACGCACCGGAAATCGTGCCTGTCATCCGACCCTGCATCATGGCACGTCCCGCATCCCCTGCCGCTGACCGCGCTCTCCCTGTCAGGCACGCATCCGCCCAACAAGAAGAAAAACGTGAGACAGGCACAGAAATATATGAAATTACAACCAGACAACCTCACGGGTTTCAGCCCCTTTTTCATTTTGCATCCTGCGGCCGCATGTCATGCCCGACGGCAACGGCAGGACGAGACAGTGTTCAGGAGAGAAAGCATACCCTGAAACCGTCCGTCAGGCAAAGGCCGGCAACAATTTTCTTGACGACATGCCTTTATATTAAGTATGCTGTAAAAATCCGGATTCCATAATCCGGAGAGGATAACATGGTAAAAAAATCTTACATACCAGAAGGGAGAGAAGTTATATGGAACCAGGCAAAATTCGTAATATCGCATTAGTTTCCCAAAGTGGCAGCGGAAAAACTTCCCTGGCAGAGGCAATGCTGTTTGTCGCAAAGGCAACGACCCGCCTTGGGAAAGTGGATAACGGCACATCCGTTATGGATTTTGAACCGGAAGAGACAAAGAGAAATATCTCTATAAGCACATCCTTTCACGATCTTGGCTGGAAAAAGAATTCCATCTACCTTCTGGACAATCCGGGTGAGGACAACTTCCTCGCAGAGGCCCTGACCGCCCTCAGGGTCGCTGACAACTGTCTGTTCGTCCTTGACGCCACAGACCCGGTCAAGGCCCAGACCCCAAAGGTATGGGAAATAATCCGTGAAACCGGCCTGCCTGTGATGATCGCGGCAAACAAACTTGACAGGGAAAGGGCTGATTTCAACAAGGCGTTGGAGACATTCAGGGATACCTTTGACGTGCGCCTGGTGCCTGTTGCCCTGCCCATAGGCAAGGAAGAAAACTTTTCAGGCGTGGTTGACCTGGTCCACATGAAGGCCTTCACCTTTGACAAGGACGGCAAGGCAGAGCCTGCTGAGATTCCGGCCGGGATGGCAGACGAGGTTGAAGAGGCAAGAAACAACCTGATAGAGTACGCTGCCGAATCCAATGACGACCTGCTGGAAAAATTTCTGGAAGGAGAGGAGCTTTCACCTGATGAGGTGGTTGCAGGTCTGAAACAGGGCATACTGGATGGCGGATTCATACCTGTGACATGCACTTCGGCCACCAACCTCACTGGAGTTGCCACCCTCCTGGACTTTATTGTTCAGCTCATGGCATCCCCCGAGGACCGGGGCGCCGTTGAGGCAGGAGACGAGATGTGCGAACCTGACCCTTCAGCTCCCCTTGCGGCCCTTGTATTCAAGACCCTTTCAGATCCATACGCGGGCCAGCTATCGATCATGAGGATCTTTTCAGGCACCTTGCAGTCAGACAACAGCGTGTACAACTCCACCAGGGATGAAAATGAAAAATTCGGCCAGATTTTTCTCCTTAGGGGCAAGGAACAGAAGGCTGTTGACAAGGCAGGTCCCGGAGAGGTCGTTGCCATTGCCAAACTCAAGCACACCAGGACCGGAGACACCATCTGCAGCAAGGACAAACCCGTCAGGTTCGACTTTGTGGAGACCCCCTCACCTGTCCTCACCTACGCGCTCAAACCCCGCAGCCGCGGCGATGAAGAAAAGATAGCCAACGCCCTTGCCAAACTTCAGGAAGAGGATTCCACAATCACCGTGGCCCGCGATCAGCAGACACATGAAATACTCCTGTCAGGCCAGGGACAGATTCACATTGACGTGATTGTTGAAAAACTTGAGCGCAAGTTCAGTGTCAATGTTGACCTTACCGTACCGCAGATAGCATACCTTGAGACCATCAAGGGTTCCCGGAAGGGCGTCATATACAGACACAAGAAACAGACAGGGGGCGCGGGACAGTTTGCCGAAGTGCATTTTGATATCACCCCTCTGCCGAGAGGCGGCGGATTCGAATTTGAAGAGGCCCTGGTTGGCATGAATGTGCCGAGAAACTTTGTGCCCGCCGTGGAAAAGGGGCTGCATGAAGCCATGGCGTCAGGCCCCCTCGCGGGATTCCCAGTGGCAGACATCAAGGTGCTATTCTATGACGGCAAATCCTATGAGGAGGTCTCCAATGAAATGGCGTTCAAGATAGCTGCCATACAGTGTTTCAAAAAGGGCATACTTGACGCAAAACCGACCCTGCTTGAACCTGTGGTAAAGATGACAGTCACTGTGCCTGATGAAAATGTCGGGGACATAATCGGTGACCTGAACGGCAGACGCGGAAAGGTGATGGGAATGGAGCCCGGAAACGGCATACAGGTCATACAGGCCACTGTTCCGCTGGCAGAGGTCCAGCGCTATGTGCTTGACCTCAACGCCATGACGGCAGGACGCGGCACCTTTACCATTGAGCCGTCCCACTATGAGGAGGTCCCGCCCAACCTGATGGACAAGATCATCGCAGAGGCGTCTGACAAGCAGGAATCATAGGCAATCAGGCACCATTCACATTGAATAACATGGAAAAACCGCGCGCAGGGGTGCTTACCGTCAGCGACAGCGCGGCAACAAAAGGGGGCCGTCAGGACACCAGCGGCCCCCTTGCGGCAGAACTCCTTTCAAAGGCAGGATTCCTGATTACCGCGACCGCTACCGTACCTGATGAACAAAAAGACATCTCGGAACTGCTCAGGAAATGGTCTGATGAACTCTGTCTTGAGCTTGTTATCACCACAGGGGGCACAGGCCTGTTCCCCAGGGATGTCACACCTGAGGCAACGGCAAACATCATAGAGAGGGAAGTGTCCGGCATCCAGGAGGCAATACGGGCTGCCGGCATGCGACATACTCCCAGGGCAATGCTTTCAAGGGGACTTGCCGGCATAAGGGGAGAGACACTTGTAATCAACCTGCCCGGAAGCCCTTCCGCGGTAAAGGAGGGCCTGGAGACAGTAATGCCCGTGCTTGAACATGCCATTGCCAAGATAAAGGGCGACACAACTCCTTGCGGACATCACCCTCATCATAATCGATGAAATTGTACAACGTGCCCTGGACAAAAGCTATTATGGCAGTTTTATTGTATTAAAATGAAAGACAAGCTGCAAAACGGCTCTGTCGGCATTGTTTTGAGCAATATCATTTTTTGTCACAAAGTTTCCCGCCCTGAAATGTCCGTAAAACAGCATGATATCAAGCCACTTATATGGCTTTCCAGTCAACACTATATCTATTTCGTTTCCGACATGATCATATCTGTTGTTTTCTATACCATATCCGAAATATGCCCATTTATCATTTTTTTTATCTAAATGAAAATCGTGATAACACAACCTTAACCGATAACCTGGCCAAATATCCAGATATAAGTCCACCTGGTTATCTATCATGTTACTCCACGAGACAAGATCCATGATTCCATAAAATCCGCCGTCTGTGGTGCCAAAAGGTCGTGCGAATGTATTGGATTCCATGTCATTGTCATCAGAATCTCCGCTTGCATATATTCTGGCCAGCAACAGCTCTGGCGAAAATGGCGCATTCTTGAAAAACCATCCCACCTTGATTGCATATCCCTGGGCATCTATATCTATATTGGGACCGTCTTTTTTGATATAATATCCCATCCTTTTACTCATTGTTATGTCATATGCAAGACCGTTCCTGTCCCGTCTGTAAAAACGGGCTCCAAAATAGTATGAATTTTCCTTTTTGCCATTATTAAAATATCGTCCCCTCTTCCACGCGAAGAAAGGCTCCATTGTGATATAGTCCGATGCATGCCAATGACCATATATGCCCACTCCATGGAATGGATGGCGCTCAAACATGCTGAAAGAATCAGGGTCCTGATCCTTTGTCTCTCCATACCATATATCAAGAAAATTTTCTCTGCCGCGCAAAGAGTATCTGGCAGCGTCCCATATCCAACCGACTGAATTTGTCACGGCTCCAGGTCCGAATATACGATTGTCTCCATATCCTATTATTTGACGTCCAAGCATCAAAAAAGACTGATCAGTTCCTATCCCCTTGAATTTCACATAAAACTCATACGGCTCAAGGTAATCTTCATAAGGATCCATAACATGTTCCTGGGATGAATCGGGATTCTTGACAAAATCTTTTGTGTCAAGTGATGTGCCCCATGAACGAGAATCGTATAGATATGCCTTCCACGCAAGGTATCTGTTCTCTCCCCCTATGCCAAAAATAATTCTTTGTATCAAGGCTGTATCACTGCTGCTGCCCCTCTCTTTTCCCCCAGGATCAATTGAGTCGTCTCCGTATGCCTTCTTATTATATCCATTCCAGATTTCAAACCGTTCACGTAATTGCAGGCCGGCTGTCATATCCTGAAAAGGATATACATCTACTGTACATGTAAGGATAAGGAGTAAAACAGTAAAAAATTTATTAAGAATATTCATGTACTGGCGCTCTAATCGTACCATATCACACGACAACTTTTCAAGTAATTACGTCGAGATATAAGTGAAACACCCTTTAACAGCAACTACTATCCGGCCAATTCACTTACTGTGCGCTTCCATTGCATGAAGCAACAAGAAACAAGACAGGGAAAAGAGGAACTAACCTGCCTCAACAATCTGTTGGGCGTCCAGGGTCGCCTTGTAAAGCCCCTTTTCAAGCCTGCGTCTCATCTCTTCTATCTTCAATCCCCGGGCGGTTCCGGCAACCTGTACAGGTTCTCCATATGTCATGACAACTTTTGAAAAGGGCATGGGAAGGATCATGCGATCCCAACTATTGAACCTGACGCACCTTTTGGCGGCAAAACCTATGGGAATAACAGGGTAGCCGGTATCGCGGGCCAGGACTATCGCGCCTATCTGGGCCTTCATAGCAGGCCCCTGGGAACCGTCAGCCACTATTCCCGCGCCTATCCGCCTCTCTTTCATCAAACGTACCATCTCCCTGATGGCCTTCAGCCCACCCTTGTGCCTTGAACCCCTTACCGGTATCTGCCCCCACATCCTGAGAGCCGCGGCGACCCATTCGGCATCCCTGTTGCCGCTTACCATGACAACGCCAGGATAAAC
>CAYXYO010000012.1:0-2977 GCA_964469365.1 uncultured Desulfobacterales bacterium
GGGCCCATGCGGTCCGGCTGTTAGATGAGCTGGGGGCTGTCACAATATTTTTCATCCATGGATTCACGCTCATATTCAGCCTGCCCCTGCAATTACGCAAGATCACCGAACAGATATATTTCATAGGGGTAAAGTCCATAATAATCATATCACTCATAGGACTTTTTACAGGCATGGTGCTTGGACTCCAGGGATACTACTCCCTGGTCAAATTCGGTTCCGAAGGGATGCTCGGCGCGGTTGTAACCCTTTCCCTTGTAAGGGAACTGGGGCCGGTGCTTTCCGCGCTGATGCTTGTGGGAAGGGCGGGCTCATCCATGGCTGCCGAACTCGGCATAATGCGTATCTCCGAGCAGATAGACGCCCTGGACACCATGGACATAAATCCCGTGCGTTTTCTCATAGCTCCCAGGCTCGCCGCGGCCCTCATATCATTTCCCCTGCTTAACGCCATATTCATAATGGTAGGCATTGCCGGCGGCTACATATCAGGAGTGCTGCTGCTCGGCGTCAACCCGGGCATATTTTTCGCGAGGATATACTCAAGCCTGAGCATGCCTGACATAAGCCAGTGTTTCATAAAAGCCCTTGTCTTTGCCGCAATAGTAGCCACCATTTCATGCTACCAGGGATATTTCACCCACATGAAAAAGGAAGGCTTCGGGGCAAAGGGGGTAAGCCTTGCCACCACCTCGGCGGTTGTGATATCCAGCGTGGTCGTACTTTGCGCGGACTACGTCATAACCTCGGTACTCATGTAGGTCTGTTATGCGGACGCCTCTCATTGAATTCAGACAGGTATCAAAAAGTTTTGGCAAAAGGAGCATACTGGACCATGTCAACATCTCCATATACCGGGGAGAGATAACCACAATTATCGGTAAAAGCGGTGTTGGCAAAAGCGTGTTTCTGAAACACATAATCGGACTTCTTAAACCCGATTCCGGTTCTGTGCTTTTTGAAGGCAGGGATATATCAAAAATGTCAGCAGCTGAAAAACGTCAGTTCAAACGGCGGTTCAGTTATATGTTCCAGAACAATGCCCTCTTTGATTCCCTGAACATATTTGAAAACATAGCCCTGCCTCTGCGTGAACGTGGCCACCTTGCGGAAAAGGAAATAGAGAAGAGAGTCATGCACCGGCTGGAGCAGTTTGAGCTGTTCGACGTAACTGACAGGTTCCCATCACAAATTTCAGGCGGTATGCAAAAACGGGTGGCGCTGGCAAGGGCACTGGTTACAGAACCTGAGATCATACTTTTTGATGAGCCGAGCACAGGCCTTGATCCACTGCGTAAAAACGCTGTTTTCAGCATGATAGCCCACTATCAGAGGGAACTCGGATTCACTGCTGTCATGGTGAGCCATGACATTCCGGATGTGTTTTTCATCTCAAACAGGGTCGCCATCATAGCAGACCGCAAGATTATCTTCGAGGGCTCTCCCCTGGAGCTTGAACAGTCCACCATACCGGCTGTACAGGAATTTGTTCATGGCCAGGACGCCCTGAGGGACGACCTTACCGGACTAATGAGCAGGCATGAGTTGGAGCAGCGCATAACCGCCGAGCTTGAAAAATCTTCTCCTGGGCATAATATGACCCTGATATGGTTTACTATTGACAAACTTGAAGAAATCAGGGAAAAGATAGGTTTTGTGGCGGCACAGAGGATTACCCAGTGCCTTGGCAATGTAATCAGGGATGCCTTTGGCATTACAGGCGGTTCCGCGCGTTACAGCAACCGCCATATACTGACAGCCATTACAGGCATACGAAGGGAAATGGCTGAAAAAACCATACATGAGATGGGCGAGACGCTGAAACACAAAAATATTACGCAGACCTCGGCATACCAGCGGGAATGTGTGGACTTCACCATACGGGCAGCCATTACAGAGGCAATGCCTGGAAAGAGATTAAAGGAGCTGATATCAGAGCTGTCGGCTTCAGATGGTTTTATTATCGCAAGAATGCGATGCTTGAACAATGAAAAAGACGCCGAATAGCAAAAGGCGCTCCTATTACAACAATCAGGGACATAATACTCATGAAAAAATATTCAATGGAGACAACGGTTGGCATATTTGTTTTTATCGGCCTGCTTTGCACAGGTTATCTCACTGTCAAACTTGGGAAGATGGAACTTGTAGGCGGCAATTTCTATTCCCTTACAGCATCCTTTGATTCAGTGGCAGGCCTGAAACACGACAGCAGCATACAGATTGCAGGCGTTGAGGTGGGAAGGACAGGAAAAATCTTCTACGATCCTGTTGAACAGAGGGCTGTGGTGGAGCTCAAGATAAAAAAAGGAGTGCCCATACAGGATGACTGTATCGCCTCTGTACGGACAAGCGGCCTTATTGGAGACAAATACATCTCCATCCTTCCCGGCGGTTCAGAGGAACTCCTCCATGACGGAGACGTTATCACAGACACGGAACCAGCCATAGACATTGAAGCCCTTCTTGGCAAATATGTGTTTGGAAGCGTTGACAAACAGTAAATGAGATACCCGCCCTTTCTCGACTGGAAGCATAGCCACCGCCAAAGCACTAACTATTGGTTTTAACCAAAAGTTCCTAAAAAACTTCGAGTTCATTATATCATCTCAAAATAATGAGCCTGCGTCTGTTTGATGTTTGAACTCAACAGCCAGATTTTGGTTGATCAGGCATTGCAATGCCTGCATGTCGCTTGCAAAATGCCATCAGTGCCACTTTCGATAACAAATCAAAATAACGCAAAATTGGCTTCTTCAGCCACTTCTCCAGATTCATTACTATAAAAATGATGGCGATCACTGCTTCGTGTTAATGGCCAATTAAACTGACCTACTAGCGAACAATAATTTTGACTGTCAATGGCCAACAATTTTGACCCACCCCAAGGGCCAAAATATTGTGACAGATGTAATAAATTCCTTCTTGTTTTTTCTATTATCCAAGGAGGAATTTTGTGATGAAGGAGTGGGACATG
>CAYXYO010000013.1:0-18244 GCA_964469365.1 uncultured Desulfobacterales bacterium
ATGGGGCCTGTAAAATCATCCGGTGATGCCATAAACTGCACCATAAGGTCTATCAGATCAGTTACATAACAGAAAGAGCGGGTCTGTGAGCCGTCTCCGTAAATGGTTATCGGCTCATTCTGAAGGGCCTGGACAATAAAATTGGAAACTACCCGGCCATCATCAGGATGCATCCTTGGTCCATAGGTGTTAAAAAGCCTTCCCACCTTTATGTTCAGACCGTGCTGCCTGTGATAATCAAAGAAAAGGGTTTCAGCGCACCGTTTGCCTTCATCATAGCACGCCCTGGGGCCAATGGGGTTTACATTGCCCCAGTAATGTTCAGGTTGGGGGTGTATTTCAGGGTCTCCATAGACCTCCGAGGTTGATGCCTGGAAAATGGTCGCCTTGACACGCTTGGCAAGGCCAAGCATGTTGATGGCGCCATGAACAGCGGTCTTGGTGGTCTGAACAGGGTCAAACTGGTAATGTATAGGAGATGCGGGACATGCGAGATTGTATATCTCATCCACTTCCACGTACAGGGGAAAGGTGATGTCGTGCCGCATCATCTCAAAGTGCGGATTGTCAAGCAGATGGACAATATGATCCTTGGCCCCTGTAAAAAAGTTGTCAAGGCAGATTACATCATCGCCCATTTCAAGAAGACGTTCACACAAATGTGACCCAAGAAAACCTGCGCCACCAGTTACCAGAACCTTTTTCCTTTGAAATTTTCCTGACATTCCCTTCTCCTGTTAGCCTGTTAATGTTTTTCGGGATATCTTTAACGCAGATGGCAGTATGCCGCTATATACCAGAAAGAACAGATAGGTCGCACTGCCAAATATCACAGAAATTATTATATCATTGAAACTGTCTGATACAAGGAATATGAGCAGAAGAAGGTTGGCGGTCAGAGCAAGAGACCATTTCCTGTACGAAAAGACATTACCCACTGTCTTGATGACATACAGGAATGAGACTCCGGCAAGAAGCAGTTCTGTCAACAGTGTGGCCAGGGCTGAACCTGTAAAACCGTAATCCGGTATCAGAAGCAGGTTCAGGCCCACATTCATGGCGGCACTCAGGGCCGTAAGCCAGACCTGGAATTTTACAACTTCCAATGCCACCAGCACAGTGTAGTTCAGCATGGAACAGAATGTCATTACGCCTATCCATGCCATTATGTCAAGGGCAAAGGCAGCCTTTGTGAACTCATGACCATAACATAAAGAGAGGAGAGGGCCGGACACAAATGGAGTGATAACAGCCACAGGCACTATGCAGAAGGAAATGATTTCCAGAATATTGACAAAATTTTCCCTGAGTTTTTCCCTGTCTTCTTCTGCCTGCCTTGAGAATATGGGCATCAGGGGGTTGGTTATCATTACTGCCAGTATTACAGCCATGTCAAGAAACTTGTATGCCGCGTTGTACAGTCCGACTTCAACGTCTCCCTTCATAAAGGCGAGCATGAAGGTGTCAGCCCTCATTTGCACAAGGGTCAGGATGCCTGACAGACCGATGGGCCAGGCAAGGCGCAGTATGGAAGAAAATATTGCCGATTCAGGTTTGAATGTCGGCCTGACGACCTTTCCGACCAGAAAGAGGGCAAGAAGCAGATAAAAAACATTTGCGGCAATATAGGCGGCTATGACATTGCCAAGAGCAGGTTTCCAGAAAAACACAAACAGGGAGAAGATGAGATATGCCGCGCTGTATCCTGATGAAAGCCATAGTGAGAACCACGGACGCCCGTATATCTGGAAAAGGGGTTCAAAGAAACGGGAGCCCAACACCGGCAGGGCCGCTATCCCGGCAACAAGATATGTGAAGAGATCAGGACGCAGATATGATGCCGCAGGCAGGGCGAGCAGGATTGTGATCATGTAAAGAGCCGTTCGGAACATGATGAAATTGCCAAGATATGCCGCTCCATGCCCCCGATTCTGGGCGAGCTGCTTGGCAAGTACGCTGTTTGTGCCAAACTCGGCAACGGTCACAAGAACTCCCCAGAAGACCATAAGGTAGGCATAACGCCCGAACTGAACAGGACCAAGGAACCTTGCCGCCAGGACAAACACGGCAAAGGAGGCTGCCATGGAAAAGGCGCGTCCAATCGTCTGGGCAGTGGCGTTGGAAATATATTCCCTGATTGTTGAGCCGGACATTACCGTTTTCCTGAAGGAGGTTTCCTCCCCACAATGGATTCATAAATAGAGAGGGAGTTCGCGAAGGAATGTTCAAGGGTAAATTGCCGGTTAACGGTTTTCATGGCATGTGTCCCCATTGCGACACGTATCTCCCTGTTGTCCACAAGGTTTTTTATGGCTTTTAACAGCTCTTCCTGATTTCCTGGCGGAAGCAGTATGCCGTTTTTGCCATGTTCAATGATTTCAGGGATGCCGCCCACCATGCTGCTTATTACCGGTAAACCGCATGCCATGGCCTCAAGTATGGTTATGGGAAAGTTTTCATGCAGGGTAGGCAGGACAAAACAGTCCAGAAAATTGTAAAAACCTGGCAGTTCATTGTTGGGAATGGGACCTGCCAGGTGGAAATTTTCCAGTTCTCCATAGGATGACAACTCTCCGGCGAATCCTGTGTCAGGATCACCGACCACAAAAAATTCTGCCTTCCCACGCAGCGCCCTCGCAGCGCGGAACAGAAGATCCACGCCCTTGGCCCTGCTCAGCCTGGCGACAATGCCTATCCTTGGAAGCGATGGGTTGTATGGTTCCCTGCAATTAAAGGATTCGCAGGGTCCTGGCCGGAAACGACGCACATCCACGCCGTTATGAACAATTTTTACTGGCAGGCCTGGCCATGCCTTTTTGATTTCGTTTTTTCCCCATTTGCTGCATGTAATGCCCAAGGTAACATGTTGTTCAAGAATACCTTTAAGACGGTTCATGGCAGGTGAGAGACCTGCTCCATGAAAATGTATTATTTTTTTTATCTTCCCGGGCAAGAAGGGGAATATTATGGACTCAAGTGGATAGTTGACTTCCAGTACATGGGCGTCATGGAAAAAATCTCTCAGCCTGAACAGGGACGGCAACAGCCCCAGGGTTTCAATGTCAAGGCAACTTATCCTTGAAGAAAGGGCAGACGCGGCCAGCCACTCTGAAAAACGGCTGCTGCGCGGAATAATGGGAAAGGTCAGGGTATCCACAGCCGGTATCCCCGCCACTTCCCTGTAGTCAGCGGTAAAAGGCATGGAGCCGTTTCTGCCGGCAGCCAGCCTGACCCTGCCCCTGTCTGCAAGATACCGGCACAGTCCCAGCACATAGGTCTCTGAGCCGCCATGGGTCAGTGCGGCGCTGGCACACAGCAGCGCGGATTTGAAGGTTAGTTCATTTTCCACGGCTGGCTGCAATCTCCCTGTACATCCTGCTGAAACCGGTTATTGAAATCTCCTTGTCTGTCAGCAGATAATCAATTACCTGAAGCCATGCCCTGAAAAACGGCATATTGAGGCTGTTCCAGTCATGGAAGAATTCCCAGTGGTGGGTCACTATTACAAGTATATCAACCTTGTTCAGCGCCTCTTTTATTTGTGGCAGTATATTTTCAGGTTTGTTGAACATGGAAACAAAGGTGCCAGGATGTTCAAAAATCACGAAATCACCCCACAGGAAGTAACCTTTCCGCCTGCCATAAGGCAGGAGTTTTCTCATTACAGCCGCAGGCTTAAGGTGCCATGGCATGTGTCTTTTGCCCATTCTGTACATGGAGATACCCTTGAAATGTTTTTTAAGACAACGTATTGTCTCAGGAGAAAAGGCGTCCCAGGGCCCCACAAAGAAATCCGCCGGACCGCCAAAGGCATCTGACATTATTTTTCCGGATTCACGCAGCTTTTTTTCAATCTCCTGTATGTCTGACAACTTGCACTCGAAACAACCGTTAATCCTGGCATGATTATAACCATGCTGAACGACCTCAAAACCTGGGTTATCATTGATGTATCTGACAAGTTCCTGATTATCCCCGATATTGTATGAGGCTGTTATTGCCCGGTATTCAGGTGGTATGAATGGGGAGTATTCCATTTTGTACCGGGTCCAGAAGGGGCCGTTATCCTCATTTACTTTTATGCCGCAGGAAATCGCCGGGATAACGCTCAGGGAAGCGCATCCGCCATGTGACAGCAGGGGCCGGTAAAGGGTCTCCAGGACATCCGCAGGAGTAAAAAAGCTTATGTCATCATCCCTGATTATTACATGTTTCACTGGTTGTCCCACCCGTTTTGCAGATCATGTCAATAAATAGAGCCTCAATATTTTTCACCATTGCTCCGACGGAGAAAAGGCTCTGAAACCTTGTCTGTCCAGCCTGTCCCATCCTTTTTGCAAGCCTGGAGTCAGAGGCAAGTCTTGATATCGCGTCGGCAAGGGCGAGCCTGTCGCCAGGCGGAAACAGTATGCCTGTCTCTTCATCCTTGACAATTTCCAGAAGCCCGCCATGGGCAGCGGCAATAACAGGTTTTGCCATTGCCATGGCCTCTGTTGCCACCAGACCGAATGGTTCAGGTTCGGTGGAAGGCACAACTGCAATGTCGCATGCCTTCCAGACAGGCCATATATCTTCCTGGAAATCCATAATATGGATATTGGCGGCAGCGTCAGAAGATGCAGCAAGTTCGAGCAACTCGTCCCTGAAATGTTCGCATCCCTGAAAGGTGTTGCCTATCATGAGAAAATGGATGTTTTTTTCCCCCCTGTTCCAGAGGTGACCGGCTGCTTCCACAAGGAGCCCTTGCCCCTTCCATCTGTTAATTCTGCCTACCAGGGCCACTAGTGTCGCATCCTTGTCAATGCCCAGTGAAGCGCGCAGTGCGGCTGCCTGCCCCCCGCAGTCTCTGTCAGGTCCCTTGATGCCGTTCCATATAACCTGTGATTTTCCATAGAGTCTGTGGCGACCTTCTGTAAAAAGTGACATTGAAGCACGTGAGTTGAAAATCGCCCTGTCAGCAAGATAGTCCAGCATGAACTTGTATATACTGCGCACCCATAAAGGTTTGCAAATCATCTCGTGCACATGCCAGAGATGAGGCACATTGTTCCATTTTGACCACAGCGCCCCGGAAATGATTGCCAGCGTATTGGAATATGCCAGGGCTGCCTTACGTCCTGCCATCAACCTGTCCAGTTCCTTCCAGGACGAGATTATATCAAAGGGCAGTTTTATCAGGCCTGAAAGAGTGAGGGTGCCGCGGCTCAAACGGGCAATCCTGCATGTATGGACCTCTATTCCCGCATTTTGCATATGTGTCATCAGGGGGCCCTGCCATGGCAGCACTACAATGGGATTGAACAAATTTTTGTCAAGGGAAGTGACAATATCCAGCAGCACTTTGTCAGAGCCATACATGTCTGCTGCCTGATGTAGAAAAAGTATATTATGTGGTGACATGGCTATCGCGTCTTAAAGGTAAGCTCAAAAGTCGTCTGATTGCGGAGAAGTAGATTGCTGCCTTGCGCCCCCCTGTACTGTCAAGTCCTGTCATCCTGCCAAGGCCATGCAAAAGTCCCCTGGCAAAGAACACGACTGCGAGCAGATACCGTGTCAGGTTCCATGCAATCGTGCCATAATGTTTGCAAAGATATATGCGGTATGAATCCATGGTGTATAAAAAGGCATTTTTGCTGCGCCACTCCCCGGCGCCACCCTCATAGTGAATTATGGAAACTTCCGGGGAATAGGCTGTCATCCACCCCTGTTGTCTGGCCCTTTGACAGAAATCCACATCTTCCATGTACATGAAGAAAGCAGGATCCATACCATCAAGCTCATCCCAGACATCACGCCTTATCAGCATGAAGGCCCCGGTAATCCATTCAACAGAGGCATGCGATTTTTGATAGAACAGGGGGTTCTTTTCATAAAGTTGTAAACATGACGGCCATGAAAATTTTGAAGGCATGAGCCAACCGGCAAGGAGCCTTAATGGTGTGTGATAGTAACCTATGGAATGCTGGACGGAACCGTCTCTGTTTAATAACCGGCAGCCAAGGATGCCTGTTTCCTTGTGTTTTTTCATATATTGTACAAGTGGTCCAACAGCAGAAGAAATCCTTGTGTCATTGTTCAGCAGCAGCAGGTAATCTCCCTGTGCGTATTTTGCGCCGAGATTGTTCCCCTTGCCGAAACCGAGATTTTCGTCGCTTGCAATCAATTTTACATCAGGATAATTGGCACGGATAAAGTCAGGGCTGCCGTCATGTGACGCATTGTCAACAACAATCACTTCAAAGGGCAGTTTGACATGCTCTGTTATGGAGTCCAGACATTCTGCCAGAAATGCAATCCCGTTATAATTGACTATTATAACTGAAAGTCGCAGGGACATTTTAGGAGGCAGTCTTGGTGGCGGTTTGTTCGTTTTTATATTTCAGGTGTATGGCAGCAATTACCCCAATAGCGGTGTAAACAAGCATCGACACATTCATCATGATTTTAAACCCCGGATCTACAGAAGCGTGCAGCAACTGGGCAACAATTCCTATAGCAAATCCAGCTATCATGGCCCTTTCAAACCTGGAGACCTTGAACATAATCAAGAACGCGGTCCATAGTACAGAAATAAAGATGGAAAGAAATGCTAAAAGACCAACTGTGCCGGTTTCCGTCCAGATATGAAAATACATGTTGTGAACAACGTGGTCTTTTCCAACAAACATTGCGGAATAACCTGTCTGGTCATATTTTTTAAACACCTTTGCCAGGTTATTAATGCCAACGCCAAACACCGGGAACTGTTTTACAACTGAAAAAGCTGCTTCGTTAAGTGGGCCTCGCGTGTTGGCAGACCCGTAATCATAGTGGGTAAAACGTTTCTGTATGGTGGGAAAAGCGGCCATAAGTATAATGGCTGCCAGCATGATCAGTACCCATGCCCATATAGCCGTACTTATTCTGAGAAGTCTGTCCTTGAACATGATTAGAAAGATCATGGCACTGGAAATCGGCAGAGTCATCCATGCCCCCCTTGATAGTGTCGCGTAAATGCCAGCACATCCAAGAAGCAGTGAGAGCATGTAGAAAAGTTTAAAAAACACTTTTTTTTCCGCTATAAAAAGGGCAAATACAAAGGGAATAAGAATCTCGAAATAATATCCCAGGATATTGGGATTGCCAATAGTGCCGGATGCCCTGTTGGCAATAAAGCCGATATCCTGCAGTTCCACCTTTTTTTCTCCAAATATATAAAGCCCCAGAGTATGTCCTGTTTTCCATTGATACACCGCTATTATGCCCTCAAGGGCCATCCCCAGGGCAAGTGACAGGGCAAGGATGTTGAGATATTTCTGTTTCTTGAGATTTGATACTATAAAATAGAGGAATAAGAGTTCAAGCATTCGTCCAAGCTCAAGAAAGGATAGAGTGTAATATTCGGCATTGTTCAGGCTCAGGAAACAGGCCAATATATAGAGTAGAATGGCATTGGTGGTAACAAGATGATTCTGGAACCTGAACCCATCAGGTTTGTCAATATTTAACCGTGCCTCCCGCATGAGCAGGAGAAGGATCATCATGGCAGAAAGCAATGTGACTGATATGTCAAAACTGGTAACTCCAACATAATCCCTGTAAAAAAAGTTGTAATCCAGGTTAAAAGGAATACCTATCCCAAGTGTGAAAACAGAAAAACATACAAGCCGTTCTCTGGTATTGTCAGCTACAAGAAGAAAGAAAAAAAGAAATGGAAAGGAGAGGATTACAATGCCCATCACTGCGGCATAATGCTTGGTTGGTAGACTGGTCACCCATATTGAAAAAAAGGCGAACAGGATTCCAGCAAGCACATAACCCGCTAACAAGCCTGGTGAAATGGGCCGCTTGATAATCAAAAGTTTCATGTCAGTTTTTACAGGATGTACTTGTAAATAAATCCTGGAATAAACATCTGTTTTTTATTGAGGATTGCGCCTGCCAAGTGTGCGCCGGCTTCATGCAGGGTGTTTTTTGCATGTTTGGCAACCTCCCATCTTGTTTTTTCTGCTTCAACCACAAGAATGGTGTAATCGAGATATGAGGCAAGCAGAGGAGTAACAGGAGAAACCACCACGGGCATGGTGTCAAAGATCACAAAATCGAATTCTTTTCTTAAATCGTTTATTAAATTTTTGCAACTTTCCTTTTCAAGAGATGCTATGGGATAACGTGGGATATTGCCAGCTGGCAGAAAATACAAGCCGGAGTCAGGATGCCTTGCAATCGCTTGCTTTGCCTCCACTTTTCCTTCGATAATATCAAAGAAGCCTGAAGGGTTGCCTGATACTCCCATGAATTTTGCAGGGCCGCCATCCCTGCTTCCGGCATCTACCAGCAAGGTATTCTTTTGCAGGTTGGAAGCGATTGCCAGTGCCATGTTGCACGCAATGGTAGTCGTTCCTTCACCTGGTCTTGATGAGGTGAAGGCGATGACCGGAGAAGTCTCGTGATCTGTAGCATGCCGGAAATCTATGGCTATTTTCAGAAACTGGTCGAAATTGTCCTCCATCGCAAGAGAAGTACATCGGAAAATCTGTTTACGTCTTCTCATATTAAAAATATTATTAATACGCTGCGAGCTCATTCCTTCTCCTCTTTTATTTCCTTTCTGCTGTCATCAGTATGAATCATTTCAGGTTGTAATTTTATTATGGAGATTAAAAGAGGCACTCCAAGTATGCCTTCCACATCATATTCATCACGGAAAACATGACTGAAATATTCTGATATGGCGGCAATGCCAAAACTGACAAACAGACCTAAGACAGTGGTGGTCAAAATAATAAGAAGTTTTTTAGGATAAGAGGGAAGCAGCGGAGGCAGAGGTTTGTTCATGATTTTTATACTGCTTATCAGCCTTTTATCCCTGTCATCAAATATTCTGAGGCTTTCAGCCTTGCTGGTGTACATCAAAAGATTTTCTTTTACAACCTTTTCACGCAGCTTCAGATTGTTGAAGATAAAGGAAGCCTGATTGAGTACGTCCAGTCTTTTTTCTTTTGCCTTGATTTCCTGCTTGACAGTATCACCTACCTGTTGCATGGCAAATATTTTGCTGTCCAGGATGTTTTGCAGGCTGTTGTATTTCCGTTCCCTGAGTTTTTGAATATTCCTGTTAAGCTCCAGTATCTCCCTTGCCCTGGGAGTAAAGGTTGCCAGCATCTGGTCCCGCTGCAGTTTCATGGCGAAATATTGACGATCAAGATCCTGCAAGTAGGCCTGCTTGTCTATCATCTCATTATCTGAAAGTTTAGGGGTTTCAATCCAGGCATCGGGATTCTCATACATCTCTTTTAATGTCTTCTGATATGCCGCAAGTTTTTTCAATGTGTTAGCGTAATCATGCTGCCTGGTTTCCAGTTGATCCTTGCTCCTTAAAAGCAGCTCCTTTTCAAGGTCGATCTGGGTAAGATTCCATTTTTTGGTAAAATTCCGCAGCGATTCTGTAATATCGTTCAATTTTTTCTGATAAAGAGCTATCTGATCAAGATAAAATTGGTAGGATTTTTTTGCCTGGAAAACCTCGCTTCTCACCTTGAGGAACTCTCTTGCGTAGGCCTGAACAGCAACAGCGGCAAATTCAGGGTCGTCCCACGTAAACGCAAGCCTTATAATATCTGACTCAGGCATAAACTCTACACGCAGGGCGTTTTTGATTTTCAACATCAATTTGTCATCCATGCTGAGAGACCTGTAACCCAAAAAAGCTTTTATCCTGTCTGCCAGACTGCCAATGCCATTTTCAATGTTGTTTTGTCCTCCATGTTCCTCCAGCCATTTTTTCAAACGTGGACATATACGTTTTGTCAGGTTGTCTTCCTTGAATATCTGCAGTTCGTTATTGATATTCTGACGCCTTTCCTGAAACAGGACATTATAGTTAACACTTTTGTTGGATTCCTCCAGCTCGGCGAACTTTTCTCTCCCTATCTGGACAAGCATTTTTATCTCGGATGTATAAAGGGGAGTTGTTGTAAAGGCATAAAGGGTTGACAATGTAAGGGCTACAAGCGTAATTACAATAATTGATCTGAGATGCTTGAAAAATATATAAAGTAGATCTCGAATTGATACGATTTTACGCTCGGTTATCAGTTGTGAACCGTTTCCGTGGCAATTTTTCATGGCGTAGTGGTCTTCAATTCCTGATGAAGAATCCGTATAGTCACTGTCAGATGCGGTCATGCCAATGTCTTCTGATGCGGTGCCATTGATGTCGGATGATTTAAACTGGTTCTCATATCCTCCATTTTCATGTGCGCCCGTATTTTCTGAACCACCGGTCTTGAATTGTTCCTCATAAGAAGAACCCGTGTTTTTCTTGTCATTATTCATCATTATCTTCAGCCTGTTACAGAACTATCTAGGATTAACGATATAATCAAACTGCCAACCGGCTCCATTCCATGTAAGGATACGTCTTATTACCTGGTCTACAAATTTTCCAACAGTTGCTATTTTGGTCTTTGGTACAAAGATTACCCCATTGGGCGGCACAATCATGTCTTCTTCAATAGCGCCTTCTTCAAATACCTTTTGGACATCAACGGTTCTGATCTCCGGAGCGTTATTATGTGAGACATACATGATTTTTACATTATCCCATGATCCTTCTTCCGTCAGCCCGCCTGCCTGGGCAACAGCCTGCATTACAGTGACGGGTTTCTGCTGGGTAAAGGCCCCGGGATTGTTTACTTCACCAAAGACGAAAATTTGATTGCCTACAATGGAATCCAGGAGGATTGAGACCGTAAGGTTCTGGAATTCACGCTTGTACGTGGTATTCACTTCCTCAGTCAACTGATCCACAGTTTTTCCCGCTGCCTTGACGCTTTTTACAAGAGGAAGACTGAGATAGCCATCTGGCGCGATGGGAACACGTTTGGCCTGTCCCCTCGGAGAGTTCGTAATTGCTTTTTGCAGGTCCATTAATTTGGAAGAAAATTTATTTACCACTACTGTTACTACAGGATCCCTGCATATATCTGAATAACGGGCCGCTATTATGCGGGCAGCCTCTTCCGGGGTCTTGCCGGCGATGACAAAGCTGCCTTTTATGGGAAGGGTGATGCTTCCGTCTGGTCTGACCACAAGGGTACGGTTAAGGTCAGGGTGATAATAAAACTCCACGTTAACTTCATCGCTGACGCCAAGGATATAGGGCTGTTCATCTTTTTTGAGTTTTATGTGATACATCACTTCCACTACATCGCCTGGAGAAAGAGTGTAACGATGCAGTCCCTGTTTCAGGGCCTTTATAACTCCGTTTCTCATTATCTGTTTTTCTGATTCACTTATCTCCTCAAAGGAGATTTCCCTGTCGTCACCCTGCGCAATGCCTGTTTTTTTGATGGAGGAACCAGGGCCGGCACATGAAGTCATGAGCAGACAGCAACAGAACAAGAAAGAAATGATAATAATATCACTATGTTTGTGTTTCATTTTTTAATCTCTATTTCAACTCTTCTGTTAAGCCTTCTGTGTTTTTCATCCTTGTTGGGCGCATAGGGGCTGGCGTCTCCAAACCCCTTGAGAGTAATATTTGCTGGCGGCACCCCTTTATTTTTCAGGTACTCCCTTACCGATTCAGACCGTTTCAATGAAAGTTTCTTGTTGTGTGGTTCTGTGCCAAGGTCGCATGTATACCCGTCAAGTTCAACCTTTTCACCGGTTTTTTTAAGCCGTCCAGCTAACTGGTCTAGAAGCTTGTAAAATTCTGGTTTGATTACAGCCTTGTCAAGGTCAAAAAGAACCCTGAAGTGGGTTTCGACAGGTTTAGCCTTCTTGTTAAAGAATTGTGCAGAAGGGATAAAGTACAGATTGCCGTTGTCTGACGAAACAAGCAGATATAAATCGTCCTTTGTGATGGCCATGTCCCTTGGAGAAGGCACTGGCAGGTTAAACGCCTTGATGATATGCAGGTTTTCCGGATCAACTGAAACCATTGCGCTGAAACATGTGCGCAGCACAAAAAGCATCTCGCCTGAATGAGATGATTCCAGCATGGTGGGAGCGCTTCCTGTAAACACAACTCCGGTCTGCTGCATATCTGACATGTTGAAAACGGCAAGATGATCCGAATGAAATAGTGCCGCGAAGATTCTGTTGAAGACAGCTTTGCCATCAGACCTGTGTACGTCAAAAACATCCCATGGTACGGAATTGACGGGAATATCAATTAGTTTTGTGCTGTTGGCATCGGGTGTCAAAACAGTCAGTGTTCGGCTGCCGGCATTGGTGACAAAAAAGCGTTTCCCATTTCTTGACAATCGTATTTTAACAGGCCCCCTGCCGGAGCTTAATGTCTCAATAATTCTAAAATCATCCAGAGCGATACGGTATATTGTTTTGTTTGTTAAAACAACAAGGGTGTTTCCTGAATTATCCAGAGCCAGGTCACGTGGTGCGGCATCCAGAGCCAAACTTCTTTTGATGTTATGCCCGGCAGAGGATATTTCAATTATTTTACCTGTTGTGCCAGACGATAACGCAGCATATATACTGGTTCCATTGCCGGATGTGGCAATCGCACTTATTGCGCCTTTTCCACCGGGGCGTATTACATCTGTCTGCTGCATAGTAGCGATATTCACCACGGAAACAGCAGGAGGAGCATAGGCGTCTGCTATATAAACAGAGGTTCTGTCAGGCGAAACGGCAATACTTGAGGGCAGTTGAAGGTCAAGCCGTACAGCCGCTTTTATACGCACATAGGCATCAGGTGCCTCGATCTGGTCATGATACCTGACATAATCGTTTCCGACATCTGCAAAGGTAACGCCATGCGACATGACAAATAACATCATATAAAAAAGATACCGGATAAAATTTATCCTTTTTTCAGGTTCCATTGCCATCCTCCTGAACAGTAAATGGTATCATGGCCTCATCCACCAGAGGATCTTTTATTGCCAATTCCCTATCCGAAGTGTTTTCCGGTTCCGTGTTTGTAACAGGTTTATTATTGGACACTGCTGTTGTTGGCGCAGGCGCAGGTGTTTTATACTGGTAGCTGTAATTGTTTGTGACTGCAGGTTCTCTTGTATTCGCAGAAAGTTCTTTAGTGGTTTTGATTGCTGCTTTTGCCTGCGTGGCATCCTTGCCGGCATTTGGGGAGTGTATGGGCCCAGGCCTGGCGGGTGACCGCATTGTTACAGGAGCCATGGCAGGAGAGTTATGTCTGTTATTCATTACAATGTACGTAACAGAGGCTGTCAAAAGTATTGCCAGGATAATTGTTAATACATTGTAACGATTTCCTGATGCCCCTTTTTTGTCTGCTTCCCGCGAAGATGGAGTATAGTCAGACCGTCTTGCAGGTTCAGAAGATGTCCCATGTCTGTATGTTTCGGAAAAATTAAATGCTTTTTCATATGAAGCCTGTTCCGGCGCAATCTCATCGAACGTTTTTACAGAAAGATCTTCTAAATGTTTTGTATTACCTGATACGCTGTAAAGCTCCAGAGCTGTTTTTACCAGCTTTGCATCTATTTTTTCCATGTTGTTCCTCGCAGCAACAATAAGGACTGCGTCGCATATGTTGTTAATCAGCCTTGGGATGCAACTGCTTTCACGTTTTATCAGGTTTAAAGCCTCGTCTGAAAAAATGGGTCTTCCCCTTGCGCCGGCATTGAATAGCCTGAAATATATATATTCTCTCATCTCTTCATCTGAGAGCGGACGCAGTTGAATGCGCCGCCGTAGACGTTGCAGAAAAGGTTCCAGGGTTGGATCATCCTGGATTTTTTCTAAAAAGGAAGTGTGTGCTACAAGGATAAGTCTTATTGGAAATATGCCGTTTACATTGAAATTGATTATTTTTCTAAGATGATAGATAACTGATTCGTCAGTTTCCTGGAAATCATCGAAAAGAAGATATACAGGAGGAGTTTGCGGATTGTCACTATAAAAATCAAAAATTTTGCTTTTGAGTTCAGATTCATCCAGCGCATCTATATCTGATATTCCAAGATGAACAAGCATTTTTCGCAAAACTTCACGCCATGTGACATCAGAAGATGAAAAATATATGTATGATACGTTGTCTTCGAGGTGTTCCAGCAACTTAAGGCATACAAGTGTCTTGCCGGCGCCATATTCTCCATGCACAAGTATGAGAGGCTCTCCATATTCAATGGATGTCTTCAGGAGTTCCAGTGTCTGTTGATGTGCCGGAGATGCAAAGAAGAATTCTGTTTTGGGCCTGACAGAAAAAGGCTCCTGATCCATTTTAAAGTATTTAATATACATAACTAAATGATAAAACCTCTTTTTCTAAAAATACAGAACATTCAGGAATAAAAAAATAGATATAATTGAAAAAAATATATTAAACTTAATTAAACCCCGCGTTTTAATTGCCAGATAAACATTGGCATGTCAAGTTGTATGGTGGTATTATTTTTTATTATGATTAAAAAAACATTCAGGAAATAAAAACTTAAAGAAAACGTAACATGCTTGTGCTCCAATAAAATATTTTAATTCAAATATATTGAGGGTGAAAAATGTGTAGCAAACAACCGGCGTTAAATATACTGGGTACCCGTGGGATACCTGCCAGGCACGGAGGTTTTGAAACATTCGCGCAGCATCTTTCCTTGTATCTTGAAGGCAGGGGATGGGATATAACTGTTTACTGTCAGGAGACAGGCAGGGGTAGAACAGTGGAGGAGTATTGGCGTGGTATTCGGCTTGTAAAAATTCCTGTAAATCTCAAGGGACCGGCAGGCACGATGGTTTTTGACTGGAAGGCTGCTTTGAACGCCAGGCAGCGTCCGGGAGTCCATCTTGTGCTTGGTTATAATACAGCCCTGTTCAATATGCTGCTTGTGCCACGAAAAGCAGGTATGATTTTCAATATGGACGGACTTGAATGGAAACGTGAAAAATGGAGCGCAATTGCCAGGGCATGGCTTTATCTCAATGAAAGGGCTGCCTGTCTTTCAGCAGACCATCTTGTAGCGGATCATCCGGAAATAAAGAAACATCTACTGCGGATAGTGAAACGCGATAATATTACCATGATACCCTATGGCGCGCCACATATAAGTGAAGCCCCTGTTGATTGTCTTAAACAATATGGCGTCCAACCCGGCAATTACCTTTTGCTTGTAGCCAGACCGGAACCTGAAAATTCGATTCTGGAAGTAGTCAGGGGGTTTTCCTTGAAAAGGCAGGGTATAAAGCTGTTGTTGCTGGGGAACTATAGCCGGGAACATCCATATCAGGCAAAGGTGCTTGATGCGGCAAGTGATGAAGTTGTCTTCGCAGGGGCCATATATAATGAGGTAACTGTTTCGGCCCTGCGTTTTCATGCAATGGCATATGTGCATGGCCATACTGTTGGGGGCACCAACCCGTCTCTGGTGGAAGCGCTGGGAGCTGGTAATGCGGTCATTGCCCATGATAACCGTTTTAACCGATGGGTTACAGGTGAAGAAGCGGCCATGTTTTTCGATTCGCAGGAAACTTTTCTTCATGTCCTTGATAAAATCAGAGAAAACCCAGGTCGTTTGCAGAAGATGAAGGACGCAAGCCGTAAACGTTTTAAGGAGCATTTTACATGGACACAAATACTGAAGGAGTATGAAAACTGCCTGTTACAATTTGTCAACGGGTCTGGTTAGGCCATGAATGTTGCTTAAATATTTTTAACAGGAGCATGCGGCAAAAGTTCAGCCGGACAGCTCAATGACATGGTCGGCTGAGGCAACCATCTGTTCTCTATGTTCAATAACCAGTATGGAGTGCCCCTGGCCAACAAGTTTACGCATCAGGTTCGCAAGTTTTTCAACATCCAGCGGGTGGAGTCCTTTTAATGGCGTATCCATTATATACAGTTTTGGAGATGCGGATCGGGCGGACAGCTCACGCGCCAGCCTGAGCCGCTGGGATTCGCCTCCGGAAAGGGTGGAGAGTGGCTGGCCAAGGCCAAGGTATCCAAGTCCGGTCTCTTCCAGCAGCTCAAGTTTTTTTCTTATCTGTGGCATGCGGCTGAAAAAGGACGCGGCGTCAGTCACACTCATTTCAAGTATGTCAGCCATGTTCATGCCCTTGTATTTGACAGTCAGGGCATCTCTGTTGTACCGTGCCCCGTTGCATAAACGGCATGTTGACGCAACTGTTGGCATATAATCAAGTTCAACCGTAATCTGGCCGCGGCCTTTGCATGTCTCACATCTGCCGCCTTTCCGGCTCAGAAGAAACCAGGCAGGCGCAAGTCCCCTTGCCCTTGCCTCTGGAGTTCCGGCAAAGAGCCGCCTTATCGGCGTGAAGGCTCCCATATAGCCAACAGGCATGGATGCGACACTGGCCGCGGCAGGCATGTTGTCAATGAAAACCGCCTGGGGGGGGATGCGGGCTTCAACCCTGACGTCAGCTATTTTGTCTGCCGACAGCCCGCCATCATTATTGGATAATGTCCTGGATATCGTTTCTGCCAGTGCGGTCTTGCCGCTGCCAGTGTCCCCTGTAATACAAACAATGGCATTCAGGGGTATAATCAGATGGCTGAATGAGATGGAGTGAAAAGAAAAATCGGCAATGACAATATGTTCTCCTGTCTCTTTTAATGTCCCATGATGTCTGTATGAGATGTCAAGCCATGGAGCGGTAACACTCTCCGCGGACTTTTTCATTTCCTCTGGTGTGCCTTGAAAAAGCACTCTGCCACCCAGACGCCCTGCCCCAGGCCCCAGTTCAATGACATGATCTGCTTTTTTGATAAACCATGGCTGATGTTCCACCATAACCACAGTATTTCCTGCCTGTCTTAACCTTTTTATCTGTTCCCACAGGTCTGGAAAATCTGATGCAGGTATGGAAGCTGAAGGTTCATCAAGTATGAACATCGCGCCGGAAAGGTCCTTTGCCAGCAGAGACGCGAGGCGCAGCTTCTGAAACTCTCCACCTGAAAGGCTGGAAATTTTCCTTTTCATGGAGAGATAGCCAAGGTCGGCCTTTTCAAAGGCCCTGAGCCTTTCAAGCATCGCAGATGCAATACGTGTAGCGGATATGGCCTCAGGCCCGACATTATGTTCTCCGCCTCTGCATATATGTTCGCACCACTCTCCAAACCCTTTCACTGACAACCCCTGAATCTCAGGGAAGGTCCTGCCATGGACAGACGCCTCCATGACAAATGGAGCTAACCCGGTGTCTTTGCAGACATCACACCCCTTGCCAAGGCATTTCTCACACCTGCCTGCCGGGTTGCCCCTGCTGAACATCCCGGCTGAAAGCCGTGGAAATTCGCTCCGGCAATCCGGGCAGACAGGGCGTGAAATCCTTGTAACTGTTTTTTGAGGGCTCTCCCTGTCATCCTGCGTCAGGATATTGATAACGCCATCTCCATATCGCAGGGCAAGCCTGACGGAATCAGATACCCTTGACATGATGCCGTCTTTATTGATTATCCTGTCAACTACAATCGCCGCTCCGGTTACTGTGGTGAATAGCTCAGGTTCAATATCGTCCAGATAGTGCAGCTTGCCGTCAATCATTATGCGGGCAAAACCTGTTGAGCGCAGATAGTTGACAAGCTCGGCAGTTTCCTGTTCAAGAAAAAAGCGCTGCGCCAAAGGCGCTGTCAGAGTGATTCTGGTTCCATGGGGCATGGCAAGCAATTCATCGACAATCTCTTCCACGGAAAGAGGGGTCACCTTTATGCCGCAATCAGGGCAGACTATACTGGCGCAACGTCCGAACAGGGATCTGGCGAACCTTGCCATTCCGGTAAAGGTAAAGATGGTTGAGCGGGGATTCCTGTTGAATGCCTGTTGACTCAATGCCACGGCAGGCGGCAGGGACATTATGTCATCCACAAGGGGGGCGGGCGGCTGTTTTGACCAGTTGCCGTATTCAATTCCCAGGGCTTCCATATAACGCCTGCGTCCTTCGGAAAAAAGGATATCCATGGCAAGGGTGGATTTGCCTGAGCCTGACGGGCCGGTGATAACAGTGATTTTATCAGACGGAATAACCACATCTATGCCCTTGAGATTGTTTTCCCGGGCATTTTTTATTGTTATCTCCGGTGGCTGTCTGGACGTATTGTTCATCGCGCGGCAAGAACGCCTGTAATCAAGGCATTGCTGGAAAGTTTTTTAATACTGTATTCACACATCATGGGGAACCAGAATACGTCCCAGAAGGTCTCCATTACCGGCCAGAGCAATGGGTCTGGCATGGCCCTTTTTCCAAGGGCCTTGTAATAGCTGTTTTGAGCGCCGCCAAACTGTTCGAAATCCAGAGGCCCCAG
>CAYXYO010000014.1:0-3891 GCA_964469365.1 uncultured Desulfobacterales bacterium
CTGCCGGTTATGACGCCTGCAATACGCAACTCCTCATCCGGCAACTTTTCCGCCCCGTTGTCATGGAACACTGTTCCTGCCTCAAAAAACCTGAGATCAAGGTTACGCCTGGCGATATTCCTGGATACGGCTCCAAGCAGGGAAGCGGCAAGCGTGGTGCGCATAACGGCCTGATCTTCACTAAGCGGGTTGCGTAGTCTCACCATTGAAGCCCTTCTGTCACCCTGGGGAAACTTCATGGCGAGGATATCCTTTTCAGAAAGAAAGCTGTAGGATATCACTTCTGACATGCCAGCGCCGGAAAGTATGTCCCTGCTCCTGGCCGCCCAGTAAACCACAGGGTCTTCCGGCTTGCCTGCGATACCGGCAACCGGCATGCGGACAGGTATGCGGTCAAAACCGTGCAGCCTGGCGATCTCTTCCACAAGGTCCACATATTCATGTATGTCAGGCCGCCATGAAGGGACAGAGCATTCAAAGGCGTTGGCTCCGGCAGACGACACTGTGATACCAACCTTTTCAAGCAGTTCCCGCATCTCCTCCGGAGAGATATCTATGCCGAGAAGGAGGTTGGCGCGATCAGGGGGAAAAGTGATGGAAAGGGGCTCATGGGGGACCGCATTTACGTCAACGCCTCCCACGAACCTGCCACCAGCCATCTCCAGGACAAGGGCAACCGCACGTCCCAGGGCATCGGGGGCAAGTTCAGGGTCAACGCCACGTTCAAACCTGTATGATGATTCAGATGGTATTTTCAGTCGCTTGGCTGTCCTTCTTACCTGGGAAGGGGTAAAACAGGCGCTCTCAAGAAATATGTCAGTTGTGCTGTCAGTAACCTGGCTGTCAAACCCTCCCATCACCCCTGCCACTGCCACAGGGCCATCAGCGTCACAAATGGTCAGCATGTCAGGCCCAAGAACGCACTCCTTTCCATCCAGTGTACGCATCTTTCCCGCTTCAGATGTGCGTACAACAATTTCCGGTCCAGCGAGGGTTGAGAGGTCAAAGGCATGCATGGGCTGACCAAGCTCAAGCATGACATAGTTGGTGATATCAACAATATTGTTAACTGAACGTATCCCGCAGGCGACAAGGCGATTCCTGAGCCATACCGGAGATGGCCCGACCCTGACGCCCTTTATAACCGCCCCGGCATACCGTCTGCAAAGTTCAGGATTTTCTATCCTGACAGGCACAGGGCATTTTCCGTCAACAGCTTTGTAAAAATCTCCGGAGAAAAGGGTCCGAAGGTCGTAGAGCGCGGCCACTTCCCTGGCTACTCCCGCAATACTTAGACAGTCAGGACGGTTGGGAGTAATGCCCAGCTCAATAACATGGTCAGCAAAATCAGGCAGACCGGCGACCTCATCACCCGGCTCAAGCCCCCTGCCGCCAATGTCCGCGATACCGCTCTCATCCCTGCCCGCGCCTGTTTCAGCCATGGAACAAAGCATGCCCTCTGACCTGACCCCTGCTATCTCTGTTACGTTGATCTCCTGCCCATGTATCACAGCACCCGGCATGGCAAGTATGGTCAGGATGCCTTCCCGGCAATTCGGCGCGCCGCACACCACATCAAAGGAACCGCACCTGCCTGCGTGGACCTTGCAAACATGAAGCCTCCCGGATGACGGATGACGCATGACGCTCTCTATCCTTGCCGCCACCACCCTGGTTTCATCCTGCCACAGATGGCTGAGGCCCTCGGCCTCAAGACCGGCAAGGGTCAGATCAGCGGCAAGCTTTTCCGCAGAGACGGTAAACGGTACAAATTCTTTTAACCATGAAGTAAGTATTAGCATGACAAGAAACTTTCATGTTGCGATGAAAAAAACGAATCGGTCACTGTGACAAAAAACGCATCTCTCCTTACCCCGGAGAAGATATTTACTGAAACCGCTGTTACAGGTAATATCTCTCATCCCCCTTCGGAATGCCGGATATGCCCGCACATATTCACCGGTCACAAATCCGGCTCAAAACTGTTTCAGAAAACGCTGGTCGTTATCGTAATAAAGGCGTATATCGTTTATGCCGTATTTGAGCATGGCAATACGTTCTATGCCCAGCCCAAAGGCAAAACCTGAAAACTCCTCAGGGTCATATCCCACATGTCTGAACACCTCGGGATGCACAAGGCCTGCCCCAAGAACCTCAAGCCATCCTGTACCGGAACAGACACGGCAGCCACTGCCGCGACAAATTACACAACCTATGTCAACCTCTGCGCTCGGTTCCGTAAAGGGGAAAAAACTTGGCCGGAAACGCACCGGTGTCTCCGCGTCAAATATGGAATGTATGAAATGGGTAAGTATGCCTTTGAGATCGGCAAAGGAGACGTTACGATCCACCATCAGCCCCTCCACCTGATGAAACATCGGGGTATGGGTAACGTCAGAATCACAACGATACACCTTTCCAGGCGCTATGATACGAAGAGGCGGAGAGTTCTTCTCCATGGTTCGCACCTGGATAGGCGAAGTATGGGTGCGGAGCAACACCTTGTTATCAATATAAAAGGTGTCCTGCATATCCCTGGCGGGATGGTCAGGCGGGATATTAAGCGCCTCGAAATTATAGAAGTCAAGCTCTATTTCAGGCCCGCGGGCTATTGTGAAGCCCATTCTCTCAAAAACGCCGGAGACCTCCCGCATTATACGGGTTACCGGATGAAGGTGGCCCATTTGCACCGGACGGCCAGGCAGGGTAACATCAATGCCAGAGGCTCCGGCAGGCATGTCAGCCCCGGCAGACCTTATTTTCTCAAGCCTTGCCTCAATGGCGGCCTCTATCTCTTTTTTTATACTGTTGGCCAGTTGTCCGGCTGCGGGACGGAGCTCGGCGGCAAGGCTGCCGATCCCCTTCAAGGCAGAGGTAAGCTCCCCCTTTCGTCCAAGAAAACGAACCCTTACATCATCAATCTCATCTTCCAGTGCATCATTAACAGAGCTGAGGGCGCGGTTGCGTATCTCTTTAAGGCGTTCCAGCATGATTACAGGATTCGGTTCTACAGGACAGCCTTGGCCTTTTCAGCCACTGCGGAAAAAGCCGCCGGATCGGTAACCGCCAGGTCGGCCATAACCTTTCTGTCCACAACTATACCAGCCTTTTTCAGACCATTTATAAACCTGCTGTATGAAAGGCCGTTAAGCCTGCATGCGGCATTAATCCTGGTTATCCACAGCTTTCTGTACTCTCTCTTTTTGGCCCTTCTGTCCCTGTAGGCATAACAAAGGCCCTTTTCAACAGCATCCCTTACCTGTCTGTAGCACCTGCTCCTGGCTCCACGATAACCCTTGGCAAGTTTCAATATCTTTTTGCGGCGTCTGCGGGCCTTGAAGCCCCTTTTTACCCGTGACATTCAATTAACTCCTTAAACACTTCCTGATTTTATGCCGGCAAGTCAGGCATCCCCTGACAACCGGACAGCACATACCTCCGACACACACGACATTATGCGAATGGAATCATTCTCTGTATGGACCTTGTCATCGCGTCTGAAAGCACGGCGCTCTTTCTCAATCTTCTTTTCCTTTTTCTGGTCTTGCAGCTCAACAGGTGGCTCTTACCCTTCTTGTTATAAACGCATTTGCCTGTCCCTGTCTTTTTAAACCGCTTGGCAGCAGACCTTTTTGTCTTCAGTTTTGGCATGTCATGCCTCCATATTTCATAAAAAAATAACCCAGTTACATCAGATTAAAACTTTGCCGTTACTGCTTATGGCAAAACATACAACCTAAAATACAGGCGCAACGGAGCAAGATACAGAAAAACAGCCACGAGGTCAACACAAAATCCGCACCTCTGTCAGAAGCGGCCCCATCAGCATTCATAAAAGGACAGAAGACAACCCTCGGGCCATGGACAAACCCTGTTTTGTTACGCTTCTTT
>CAYXYO010000015.1:0-3115 GCA_964469365.1 uncultured Desulfobacterales bacterium
GTCGGCAAGGGGATATCCCCTGTCAAATATCTCCCTTGAGACCCTGGCGTCCTTGCAGAGATAAAGGCGTCCCCTGTGTTTGACCACTATTTTGTCCAGTTTTTTCAAAAAGTCAAATATCCCCCTTTCAATCCTGAAATCCAGCGCAAGGCTGTAGCCATCCATGGGAAAGGAGAGGAGGTTGGCGTTCTCAGGGCCATGCAGTTTGAGAACAGAGAGAAAAGCCGCTTTCCCGTAACGCGCGGCGCAGGCAAGCACCTCCGCTATTCCGGAATACCCCTGTTTTTTGGGCAGGACAAACTGGTACTGGACAAAACCCTTTCTGCCATATAGCCGGTTCCAGTGCCTTATGGCGTCAAGGGGATAAAAAAAGGCGCTGATATCCACCTTCTCTTCACGGATATCCCCCCTGAACCTGTTGTAATAGAGGGTGTTGAATATTTTTGCGCTTGCGCGGTTCATGAAAAGGGACGGGAAGCCGCGCGGAATGGCAAGGGGTTGTGAACTCTCTCTCGCCGGGTTTTTATTCCTGTCCTCCTTGTTGTCATCCGGGCAGAACTCTCCGGTCATGAATATGCCCCTGCCGGCGTTTTTCCCGGTGGCCATGGAATCCAGCCAGGCGACCGAGTATGGGCTGTCCCTGTATTTGTCAAACAGTTCAAGTGTCCCCGCGAGGTTTTCTGTTTTAATGGATTTTCTGAAAATTGTTTGTGACGGGATTCCGCGCATTTTTATCCTGGCGTCAACTATTATGCCTGTAAGCCCCATGCCTCCGCATGTCGCCCTGAACAGCTCGGATTCCCTCTCCCTGGAGCAGGTCATTATGCTGCCGTCAGGGAGCATTATCCTCAATTCCGTAACGGATTCGCTGAAACAGCCCTGAACGTGGTGGTTCTTTCCGTGCACATCGCCAGCAATCGCTCCACCAACGGTTATCAGACTGGTTCCGGGAGTAACTTCCGGAAACCAGCCCCTGGGTATGAATGCCTGCAGGATATCTGACAGAAGCACGCCTGACTGGAGATGCAACACCCCTGTTTTTTCATCAAAGTCAAGGAAACAGTCATGGTGTGTCATGTCCAGCATGATACGGTTAAGGGCGCTGTCACCGTAACTCATGCCATTGCCGCGAGGAATGAATCTTTTGCCTGACGATAACAGCCCTTTTCCTGAAGAATGTCCCCTGAAAGGGATATGGTCGCATTCAATAGAGGGATACATCCCCCATCCGGTAGATTTCATAACCTTTTTTTACCAGTAAAGAATCAGACTGAAGGTTAGCATCCAGCCTGCCAGCGTTGCCTGCATGAAGGGGTCACGCATGAGGAGACTGGCTGGAGAGCCTCTTTTTTTAACAAGATATATCAGTTGCATATATCGCATGATGCCTGCGGCCACAAAAAATCCCGTAAGATAGAGATTCGGGGAGGCGGTTCTGGCCGAAGCGCCGGGACAGACTGTGTATGCCGCGTATGCCGCCATAATGGAGACAGACAGGACGACCATCCCCGCGTCTATGACTTCAAGGCTGTAGGCCTCAATGGCCTTGCGCGGTTTGTTGCCTGTTTGCAAGAATGTGATAATGTCGTCTCTACGTTTGGAAACAGCAATGAAAAGTGCCAGGAGAAAGGTCATGACCACGATCCAGAATGAAAGCCTGATGCCTGAAGCGGCCGAACCTGTGAAGAGACGCAGTACAAACCCCAGGGCTACCATCAGCACATCTGCGACAGGTAAATTTTTCAGGCCGCAACTGTATGCGACATTCACAATAAAATAACACGCGAGGAACAGAAGGGCGGTTTTGCCTGTCAGGCCGGTCAGGATAAAACCGGACACAGCCATGAGGGCCATTACTGCAAGCGCCATTGATTTTGATACCTGCCCGGCTGCAATGGGCCTGTTTCTCTTTACAGGATGGTTGATATCATGGGGCATGTCAAGGCAGTCATTGATGATATATACTGCGCTTGCCACGGCGCAGAAGCCGGCAAAGGCGGTCAGCGTTCCGTCAAACAGCGCAGGGCGGGCAATCTCTCCGGCAAAAAAAAGTGGAGCGAAAACAAGGAGGTTCTTGAAGTACTGGTCGGCCCTGACAAGGGCCAGCATCACCCTGACTTTAGGCAGTCGGCCCGTCATGTTTCTGTGAGGAGTGCATTGGGACCAATTCCCGCTTCCTTACTCCTGATCAGGTTTTTCAGGGTTATTCAGCAGCATCTTTATCTGGTAAGATATGTGGGCAAGGTTGACAGGTTTGTTCATCACCATATCCACGCCGTTTTCCTTTGCCTGTTCATGCATTGCCTTGTCAGTGAAACCGGTACACATGATAATTGGCAGATTCTTTCGTGTTTTTTTCATTCGGTGCGCCATTTCACTGCCTGAAAGGTCTGGCATGGTAAGGTCTGTTATTACTATGTCAAATTTGTCCGGATTAAGTTCGAAGTCCTGTATGGCTGCAAGTGAACTGGTGAATACATGAACATCATAGCCTGCTGCCGTAAGATATTCTTCCAGCAGATTTACGATTTCTTCCTCGTCGTCTACTACCATTACACTGCCCTTGCCCTGTTGAATAACATGATTTGTCGTTTTGTTCTCTTCAGGCAGGTCAGATTTTGAGGCAAGGGGTAGCAGGACAGTAACAACAGTGCCCTTCCCAACCTCGCTTTCCAGTTTTACACTGCCGTCATGTGAGGTTACTATGCCGTGAACCACGGCAAGGCCCAGTCCGGCACCTCTTTCCTCCTTGCTTTTTGTTGTGAAATAAGGTTCAAAAGCCCTGTCCATGACCTGGGGGGGCATGCCCGCACCGTTATCTGATATTCTGATTTCAGCCAGTTCTCCGGCTTTTGTGTCAGGTGTTTTTTCGTTAATGTCATCCTTCTTTTTGCGGGCAACAATGATGTCAATTTTACCCTTGTCTTCTATTGCCTGCCATGCGTTGGTGCAGAGATTCATCACAACCTGATGTATGGCTGAGGGGTCAGCCATTATGCGCATGTCATCATCCAGGATATCAAGGTTTATTGCAATGGTGGAAGGTATTGAAGCCCGTAGAAGTTTGACCACCTCCTTAAGCATTGGAGCAAGGAAAATAGGTGAACGGGTTACT
>CAYXYO010000016.1:0-3026 GCA_964469365.1 uncultured Desulfobacterales bacterium
TCGAAGAGGTGGAACAGGCATTAAAGGCCAGCAACAACCGGATTGCCATCAGGATAGACAAGGATACCGAAACCCCTGTGGTGCAGTTCATAGACAGGGAAAGCGGTGAAGTTGTACGTCAGATGCCACCTGAGGATATGCTGAAATTAAGGGCCAGTTTCAAGGAAATGCTCAAGGGCCTTTTTTTCAACAAGGAGGTTTAAAAAATAACTGGCAGCGCAGGGTGGAAACCGGTTCAAGATTATCCTGTCCAGTCCTGCTCAAACAAGGAAAAAGGATATATTCATATCCTTGTGAATAAAACCAGTCCTTATCCTGTCGCTCAAACCGGCAGCCTTTTTCATAAGCTGCATGCACGTTGCGCCAGGGTATGCTGTAAGAAACAGAGTCACCCCTCCCCTTTCCTTCCGTTCAATACGTCTGTCCCAGGCCCTTTGCACCTTTGACGCGGCAAGCTCAATGGCAGAAGTTGTCCAGGGACCGGATATGGCAGCGGCCATCAGTTCATCCCACATCGGTCTGAATGAAGAATCAAACAACAGGGCAAAATCATCTGTTGAAGCGGGCAGACGTAATGCAAGCAGTTCAACCGGAAGCGTTTTCCTTTTCACCAATGCCTCAAATGCGATATCCATCCTGTCCTTTGTCCCTGAGGAGAGCCCAAGGGGCACTGCGTCCAGCGCTCTTTCATCATATCGGGTTGCAATGGCCGTCCATGAACGGATACGCTGCCTTATCATGGACAGTTCCGGCATCACTTCACCTGAAAGGGAACCCACGACATCATTAAGATCACTGTCATCCATGCCCGCGTCATCTCCTCCCAGAATGGACGCTATCACCCGGCCGGCATCCCCGCTGGCTCCAAGCTCACGGTCAAGTTCCATCTGCTGTCTGTCATTTTCCATTGCAAGACGGAGAAAAAGCCTGGCAACAGCCAGCACCCGGCCCTCCTTCCTTCCCTTTATATCCTTCATGATGGCCTGCACGGATTCTGATTTTTCCTGCTGTTCAACCATGGCAACCAGGTTCTCAAAATGCAGATCCTCTCCGGCGCCAAGCTGCATGCCCCAGTTCTTTACGTCACGCACCAGCATGTTAAAGCCGTCAAGCCTGCGTCCAAGGGGAGCGGGAACCATGGTCCTGACATTTACAGGAAAATCCCCATGCACAGGGACGGCGTCATCTTCCGTGGGAACAAAGCGGACAACATCTGAAAAAAACGGGGCCAGATATTCCGCCACCCGGTCATTCATGACAGATACTGGATAGAGAAGTACGGTTTTACTGTTCAACTTGATTCAGGGCCTCCTGACATAGTAATATCTATTCGCTATAATCACAGAATATACCTGTGTTCCTTTTGTAAGCCGGATTATAATAACACGCCTTTCTGAAAAACAAAGACAAAAGGTTGTAACGCCATATTTCATTCATTGAAACAAGCAGGGCAAAATGAAGGAAAACAACATGAAAATAGCCATCACAGGACCAGGGGCAATGGGCCGTCTCCTCGCTTCCCATCTCTGGCAGGCGAAACAGTCCACTGTGTTGATAGATCACCGGCCAGACAGGGCTGAACGTCTTGACAAACACGGCATAACAGTCGTGATGGACGGGGAAACAAGCCCGCGCACCTTCAGACCGACAGTCTCCGCATACCCTGAAAAGGCAGGCATAATGGACTGGATAATAGTGCTTGTCAAATCCTATCATACTGCTGACGCACTACCTGCTCTCAAGGCAATGTCTGACGGCGACACCATGATATTATCCCTGCAAAACGGCATGGGACAGGAAGACATTCTCAAAAGGGAGATACCGGAGACGCGGATCGCCCTGGGAGTGACGGCCCACGGAGCAGCCATATATGGAGACAGCGTCAAGCATTCAGGCAAAGGAATGACCTTCATCGGACCATTAAAAAAAGGAGACCCAGCCGGTCTCGCAAAATGCAGGAAACTGGCTGAACTGCTCAACAGCGCAGACTGGAAGACCATGGCAGTTGAGGATATCGCGCCCTGCAGATGGAAGAAACTTGTGGCGAACTGCGCCATAAACGCCCTCACGGCCATAACAGGAGTAAAAAACGGAGAACTGGTGCGGGACAGCAAACTTGAACATGTAATGCTTATGGCAGCCAGGGAAGCCCATGACACTGCCTGCGCGGCCGGCGTCAACATGGACGTATCACAGGATGAGATACTGGAATTTGTAAAAAACATATGCAACAACACGGCGGAAAACCGTTCGTCAATGCTCCAGGACATCACCTCCGGACGCCGCACTGAAATAGATTTTATAAACATGGCAATAACAGACAGGGCGGCAAAACTCGGCTTGCCTGTGCCTGTCAATGAAACCCTGTCAGCCATTATAAAACAGATGGAAGATAAAAAAAATTCACCAGGGTGATTGACAATTCAGGCTGGATATGCAATAAGGAAACTGTTCTTTCCAAAATCTGTTGTGCAGATTTCTCAACACCTCTGTAATCACAAAATCCTGAACAGAATATGCTTAATCATGGCTTTTATGTGTTGTGTTTACCCAATCCGGAAAGGACGACATGAAATTGTACTTTTTAACAACAGGCGTTAATGTTTAACTTCACAAGTTTACCTTTTAACAGCCTCATTATTTAAAAATCAGACAAAATACCATTTAACATTCCACAGAAAAATCCAGAAAGACAAAAAACAATCCGTTGACGCCATGACATCATGTGGCCATAGCGGACAACTTCACACCTATTTAAAGATTGCTCAACATGACAAAAAAAAGAGAAAAGAATGAACCCAACGGCTCAAACGGTTCAAGGAAAACAGCTCCCCGCAAACGTTCAGCCAACAGTAATGGAAAGATCCTTAATCTCGGGGAACTGAAAAAGAAAAAAGTAAAAGAGCTCTATAAAATAGCCACTGACCTGGGTATTGAAGGAGCTTCAGGAAAACGCAAACAGGATCTTATATTTGACATCCTGCAGGCCCAGACCGGCAAGGAAGGCACGGTATATGGAAACGGTG
>CAYXYO010000017.1:0-5849 GCA_964469365.1 uncultured Desulfobacterales bacterium
CAGGCTACCACCGCGCACTGCTAACCCTTCTCAGGGATGCCGGGCTTTCCGCTGTCATTTTAAACCCCCTGGACCGGGCCCTTATGGAGAGGCTGAGGGAAGATGACAACATGTTGGATGGCCCCTGTTTTTCCCATGAACATCTTGCAATCAGGGAACTTGTGACACCGGCCTGAGGCGGGGCCCTGCCACATAAAGTGAACAGGTGGTCTGATACTTGCTTTTGTTGTTTTACAATTTGATTATAATCTTGAGAGAATCATCTTGGAATGCACACTTTTAAGTTGACACCGCGGTTGACCCGCAGAAGAGGCGCAATTATGCAAACGGCTTGTTATGGTTTCAGGTTCCTGTTCTTTTTCCTGTTGTTTTCATGTATTGAGACCTGTGTCGCACTTGCTCTCATTGATCTTGATGCAGTGGAGCCTTCAAACTCCCTGGCCGGTGTTTCCATTGTCGGCGGGATAGACAGCGAACCCGCCAGGGAAAACAGTGTCATATTCTCAAAAAAGGACAGGTTGAAACTGACCATTGAATACAGATTCCGGAACAGGCCGGAATCTGCGTGCAGCATATTTGTGGTGTGCAGGGTAAATGACGAGTGGTACATGAAGGATCAGGCCGACCGGTGGAGCAGGTGGGACGGCAGACTGGAAAGCCTGACGCCAGCCAGACAGGGCATGCCCGGAGAGACCGAACATGTCGAATTCGCGGCAGGCCCCGGACTTCCTGAAGGGGAGTATGCGGTTTATACGGGCATTGTTGTTGACGGCAGGCTGATATACGGCAGAAAGGCCATATCTTTCGGGGTGCTGGACAGTACGGAAGGCATGCACAGGGTGGGACATGCGGAGTTCCTTGCTGCCTATCTCCATGAAGGATTGACAAAGGGCCTGAGCCCCAAGGAGTTGAGGCTAATGGACGGGGTGGACATTGTTCCGGTGGCCCTGCCTGACTCCATGCCGGGGGGTGCTGACAGCGCCAGTGGAAATCCTGTGGATTTTTCCACGACCAACATACAGGAAGAGGGCGTTGACGAAGCGGATGTGATAAAAACAGACGGCAGGGTGCTTTACAGGACAGGGTGGTGCGACGGCAACCATGCGACTCCATGCATTTTTTCCAGCAGGATACAGGACAATCCGGCCAAATCTGAACCGCTTGACGCCATGAAACTTGCAAATGGCGAGCAGGGAACTATTTATCTCCTCTGCGACAGGGAAGAGGGACGGCCGGATATGGTTGTGCATCTTTCACGGCGCGGCGGCTGTTACGCCTATTGGGATCAGCCGGGCTGGTGGCAGGGAGGAGACACTGTCATTACCCTGATAGACGTTTCCAATCCCTCGGAGATGCAGCAGATAGCGTCCGTCAGGATGGATGGGATTCTGATAGCCTCAAGACGCATCGGGGAAATCCTTTATCTTGTTACGCGAAATACGCCTGTCTATATGCCAGGCCCACATCCACTCAAAGACCCTCTCCCTGGTCAACCTGAACCAGATTCCATAAACAAAAAGGCTGAAACAGACCAGCCCGATGAAGTGCCGGACCTTGATGACATGATGCCTGGAATCAGCATCAACGGAGGCGGGAGGATGCCTCTGACGCAGCCGCATGACTGTTTCATACCGCCATATCCGCCTGAAATCGTGCCCGAGCCATCCATGATAACCGTTACGGCGATTCCGCTATATGATCCTGAAGGATTCAGGTCTGTCTCAGTGGCTGGAAAAACCGACACGGTATATGTCTCGACCAGTTCCATATATCTTGCCACATCATCCATGCCTGACTACATCATTATGCCCCTGGAAACCAGGGCGGAAGGAGGTCTGTCTGAAGAGGACGCCACGGATTCCGACCTTTCCGGAGATGACGGGCCGGAAGCTGTTCAGGCGCCTCGTGCAAAGCCGCCTGTGCCGGTCAATGAAAGGTTTACAGACCTGCACAAGTTCATCATGCGGGGCGCGGAGATAACCTATGTGGCTTCCGGCAGGGTGCCTGGCCATCTTGGCCATGAGGAAGACAAAAAGCCTTTCAGGATGAGCGAATACCGTAATCATCTGCGGGTGATAACTTCCATTGGTGAAACCTGGAACAACACCTCTTCCACATCTCTTTATGTCCTGGGGGAAGCCGACACTCCGGGAAGGCTTGAGATAAAGGGCAGACTCGAAAAACTCGGCAAACCCGGGGAAAGGCTTTACGCCTCAAGGTTTGCCGGAGACAGGGGATTCCTGGTCACCTTCAGGGTGACAGACCCCCTCTACATACTTGACCTGGCGGACCCGGCCCATCCGGCAGTCTCGGGAGAACTGCACATAAACGGCTATTCTGATTACCTCCATCCCCTTGGGGAAAATTTTCTTCTGGGGATTGGCAAGGACGCGGTTCCCGACCCGTTTTCCACTGACATGAATGGACGCGGGGCATGGTATCAGGGAGTAAAGCTCTCACTTTTTGACATTACCCCCGGACACGCTCCGACAGAGGTGAGGTCCATCATACTTGGAAAACGGGGAACGGATTCAGCTGCCCTGTACGACCACCATGCCATCACATGGCTTATGGGCGCGGACAATCTCTCTGCCAACCTTGCCATTCCGGTGGCCGTTTCCGATACCATGCCGCAACGCGCGGACTTCAACCCCTCGGACCCCAGGTCATACTGGGACTGGACCAGCACCGGCCTCCATTTCTTCCACATTGATCTGAAAGGCCGGGGGGCAATGGTTGAAACCGGCAGGCTTATTACCGACCACAACCCTGTTTCATCAAAAAACAGCTCTTCAGGCAGGTCAACATATGGAGACAGGGCAGTGATACAGGGAGGGGCAGTTCATTACATCCATAATGACAAGGTATATTCCTCGCGGATCTCCGCCCTGTCCAATTAGTTGCGGATTCTCCGCTCTTTTCTGTTGACAAGAAGCCTGTGAACAAATATAAAATCACTCACAAGTCGGGACGTGGCTCAGTCTGGTAGAGCACAGCGTTCGGGACGCTGGGGTCGGAGGTTCAAATCCTCTCGTCCCGACCATTTCCCCAGGTTGTCTTGCGTATTTATATTGAAGAGGTAATTATGGCGAAGATTGAAAGAGCGATACTTAGTGTTACAGACAAGAGCGGCATTACCGAACTGGCAAAGGAACTGCACGCCATGGACGTGGAGATCATTTCCACCGGCGGCACTGCAAAGGCGATCCGTGACTCAGGAGTTCCGGTCAGGGATGTTGCCGACATTACAGGTTTCCCTGAAATGATGAACGGCAGGGTAAAGACCCTTCACCCCATGGTTCACGGGGGAATCCTCGCCCTGAGGGATAATGAGGAACACAAGGCAGCCATGCTCGCCCATGGAATCAGGACTATTGACATGGTGGTGGTAAACCTGTATCAGTTTGAAAAAACCGTGGCAAAGGAGGGGGTTACCCTGGCTGACGCCATAGAAAACATTGATATTGGCGGCCCTACCATGCTGAGATCTTCAGCCAAAAATTTCAGGTTTGTAACTGTTGTGGTTGATCCTGCTGATTACGCCACGGTGATTGACGAGATGAAAAACAACAATGGCGCCACCACCCTTGAAACCAGATTCAGACTGGCAAGGAAGGTGTTTGAAACCACTGGCAGTTACGACCAGGCCATAACAGATTACATGAAGGGAATCGACCCTGATTCTGACAGCTACTTCAAATAGTTTCGCCAGGTTTTAATCTTGCTATCCTCCATTTTCCAATGATCTGTCTCCCCATAAGCGCAGACACCCCGGAAAAGCTGCTTGCAGCCGTCAGGGAGTGCGGTGAGGGAGCTGACCTGCTGGAGATACGTCTTGATTTCCTGGAACGACCTGAAGAAGCTGATATAGCAGGCATCGCAAAGGCGGCTTCCCTGCCTCTTATCTGCACATGCCGTCACGGTTCAGAGGGAGGCAAATGGCACGGAGAGGAGAAACAGCGGATTAAAATCCTCAAAAACGCCGCTGTCAGTGGGGCCACATACATTGACGTGGAACTGATATCAGGCCCTGATGTTCTCAGGGAGCTTCGGGAGACGACCTCTGCGGCAGGCTGCAAACTGATTGTGTCATTCCATGACTTTTCAGGCACCCCTGCCAGGGATTCCCTCCTTGATGTAATGCTCGGGCAGCAGAATGCCGGAGCCGATATCGGTAAAATCGTGGTGATGGCAAAAAGCCCCAGGGATGTCGCCGTGCCCTTTTCAATCTACCACGTTGCCGACAGGGCTGACTTTCCCCTGGTGGCCTTTTCAATGGGTGAACCTGGCCGCATCTCACGCGTTGCCTGCCTGGCAATGGGCGCGCCCTTTACCTTTGCGGCCCCTGACACCGGAGCAGGCACTGCGCCGGGCCAGATTACAGTTTCGGAGATGAGGCGGCTTGTTAAGATGCTCTTAACGCCCCGATAACTTTCCGGCATATTTGAGGTGAATTGAAACACAGCTAATGTCAAATATCTTTCCACAGGCTTTTTTTGTGCCCCTGGCCTATTTCATGGCATGTATTCCATTCGGGCTTGTTATCGCCGGAAAGGAGGGGGTTGACCTCAGGAGACGCGGCAGCGGCAACATAGGCGCCACCAATGTCGCCAGGGTGATAGGAAAAAGGGCCGGACTGATTACCCTTGCCCTGGATATCCTCAAGGGATTTCTTCCGGTTTTTCTGCTCAGGATATTCTGGGCCGCTCCTGTCTTCCCTGACGCCGGAGGCAGGGACCTGTTTGTGGCCATGAGTGGAGTGGCTGCCGTGGCAGGCCACTGTTTCCCGGTGTTTATGAACTTCAGGGGCGGCAAGGGCGTGGCAACCGCGGCAGGGGTATTTCTTGCCGTATGTCCCGCCACCCTTGTAATAGCAGCGGCCGGCTTCTTTTTTGCCGTAAAAAAATGGCGATATGTTTCAGTGGCGTCCCTTCTGGCGGCAAGCATCATGCCTGTGACAGTCAGCCTCTTCTGTCCATCAGACCATATTGAACTGATGTCATGGACAATTGCCCTGATTATATGGATAAAACACGCTGACAATCTCAGGAGGCTTTCCAGGGGAGAGGAAAACAGAATCAGTTTTCAATCCCAAGGGTCTTGATCTTTCTGTACAGATGCCGCCTCTCTATGCCTATCTCCTCGGCGGTCTTTTTGATGTTGCCCAGGTTTTTCCGCAGTCTGGTCTCTATGAATTCCTTTTCAAACATCGCACGCGCCTTTCGGAAATCATTGCATTGCATAAAGGCCGGGACAGGGGCTCCCCTTGTTTCTTGCGACAGTGCCTTTTCAGTCATGCCACCCTTTTTGATGGAAGGCGGAAGGTCTGAAATCTCGATTACGTCGCCCCGTGACAGAATAATCAGTCGCTCTACAAGATTTCTGAGCTCCCTTACGTTGCCTGGCCAATCATACTCCTGAAGGGTTTTTATTACCTGGGGAGACAGGGTCTTTTTCCTGCCCCTGGCGAAGCCTGTTGCGAACTCCGACAGAAATTCCCCGGCAAGGATGGGGATATCTTCCTTTCTCTCGCGCAGAGGCGGAACCTCTATCGGTATTACATTCAGCCTGAAATAGAGATCTTCCCTGAAATTGCCCTGCCTTATCTCTTCTTCAAGGTCCTTGTTGGTAGCGGCAAGTATCCTTACGTCCACCTTGATTGTCCTGCTGCCACCAACACGCTCGAATTTCTGTTCCTGGAGTATTCTGAGCACCTTGGCCTGTGTGTTGAGGCTCATGTCTCCTATCTCATCCAGAAAGAGTATCCCCTGGTGCGCCAAGTCGAATTTCCCCCTCTTCATGGATGAGGCCCCGGTAAAGGCGCCTTTTTCATGGCCGAACATCTCGCT
>CAYXYO010000018.1:0-9937 GCA_964469365.1 uncultured Desulfobacterales bacterium
TATAATGAGGGATATACCGTTTCCCACGCCTCTTTCCGTTATCTGCTCACCAAGCCACATAAGAAAAACTGTACCGGACATAAGGGTAAGCGCTGTAATTAACCTGTAGCTCCAACCGGGTTCAGCCACCACAGGCACCCCACCGGGAGCGGTCATGCTTTCAAGTCCGATGGCAATTCCAAGACCCTGAAGGGCCGAAAGTCCCACAGTGCTATACCTGGTATACTGGCTGATCTTTTTCCTGCCGGCCTCCCCCTCTTTCTTAAGGGCTTCAAGATGGGGAATGGCAACGCCAAGAAGCTGAATAATAATTGAAGCACTGATGTATGGCATTATTCCAAGGGCAAAGATGGAAAAATTTTTGAGGGCCCCACCGGAAAACATGTCAAACATGCCAAAGAGTGTGCCCTGCGCCCTGGAAAAAAAGGATGCCAGGGCAGTCGCGTCAATGCCCGGGGCAGGGACCTGAACCCCGATTCTGTACACTGCCAGCATGATCAGTGTAAAAATTATTCTTTTTTTAAGTTCGGGTACGCTCCCGAGTCCTTCAATACCTTTAAGCAAGACAGATTCTCCCGACTGTTTCAGCCAATAATTTCTACAGATCCACCTGCGGCTTCAATTTTTTTACGGGCAGTTTCACTAACTGCATGGGCCCTGATTTGCACAGCCTTTGTCAATTCGCCATTACCAAGTATTTTAAGGAGATTGTTCCTTTTCCTGACACGCCCAACCGATTTCAGCATATCGATATCTATTACGCCGTCAGCAGCGATATCCTCAAGATCTCCCACATTCATTACTCCGTACACCTTCCTGAAGGGATTCTTGAAACCTCTCTTGGGAAGTTGACGGTACAGAGGCATCTGACCTCCCTGGAATCCGGCGGGGATACTGGCACCAGAACGGGACTTCTGCCCCTTTTGTCCCTTGCCGGCTGTTTTACCCTTACCAGAGGCGGGACCTCTGCCAATTCTTTTTCTGTTATGAACAGCGCCATCATGAGGCGCCAATGAATCTAATGTAATCATTCCTTAAACTCCGGAAGTAGACTGTCTGTAATTTTCCTGGGAAAAGGCTGGTCAAATCTGACCTATCACCTTTCCTCTCTTCTTGGCACGCTCCACTGAAATGGCAAGCTGCTGCATTCCTTCAAACGTGGCATGAACAACATTGTGCGGATTGTTGGAGCCGATGCATTTGGTAAGGATGTCATGAATACCGGCCGCCTCCATAATTGCGCGAACAACAGCCCCAGCTATAACTCCTGTACCAGGATAGGCAGGTTTGAGAAGGACCCTGCCAGCCCCGAAATGCCCGACGATCTCATGTGGTATGGTAGCGCCGACCATGGGAATCTGTATCATGTTCTTTCTGGCCTTTTCACTGGCCTTCCGCAGTGCCTCAGGAACCTCCTTGGCCTTGCCCAGGCCAAATCCGACCTTGCCGTTTCCGTCACCAACCACAGAGAGAGCGCTGAATCCGAACCTTCGTCCGCCCTTTACGACCTTGGCCACCCTGTTAATGTAGACGATTTTTTCTACAAATTCGTTATCTATCTGGTCTCTCATATCTCGCAATTTTTTTACTCCTGATACTTAAGAACACTTCACCTGCTTCAAGTTCGATAAAATGACAGTGTTATAAAAAATCCCTGTTATACATAATTCCCAAAACGCAGTCACGTGAAACCTTAAAATGTCAATCCGCCTTCCCTGGCACCCTCGGCAAGGGCTTTTACCCTGCCATGATACCGGAAACCGCCACGATCAAACACCACTTTATCACAACCTACCGCAGATGCCCTGGCGGAGATAAGCTTGCCCACTTCCCTGGCGACGGCTGTTTTATCCTTGAGCTCCCCCCTACGCTCTTCTATCTCCCTGGATTTTGAGGAAGCAGCCGCCAATGTTCTCCCCTCGGCATCATTAATTAACTGACAATATATATGTCTGTTACTTCTGAAAACAGCAAGTCTGGGACTTTCAGCGCTACCCTTTATCTTTTTGCGTATTGATATACGACGCCTGTTTCTTGACCTTAACTTTCTATCTATTTTTCCCATTTGTCACGATCCTACCGGTTTACTTGGCAGCAGCCTTCCCTGCCTTTCTGATAATATGTTCATCAGCATATCGAATTCCCTTGCCTTTATAGGGCTCAGGTGGCCTGAACGCCCTGATCCTGGCAGCGGTTAACCCGAGGAGTTCCTTGTCATATCCTTCAAGGGTCAGCTTGATCTCTTTCTGCTTATCAACCTTGGCGGTGATTCCATCAGGAAGAGAAAAATTAACAGGATGTGAGAAACCAAGATGCATTTCCAGTTCACTGCCTTTCAGATCAACCTTGTAACCAACACCGTTAATAAACAGCGTTTTTGAAAAACCTGAGGAAACACCTACCACCATATTATTTATCAACGCCCTGCTCAGTCCATGAAGGGCCTTGCTGTTCTTTGTGTCATCCTGCCTTGATACTGTAATGGTGTTACCATCAAGGGAAACGGAAATAAGTTCATGAATTTGCCGTTCAAGCGTACCTTTTGGACCCTTTACAGTTACAACCTGTCCCTCGATTTTGACATCCGTGCCCTGAGGAACTGAAATTGGAAGATTTCCAATACGTGACATAAATTTACTCCTGTTTACCAGACTGCACAGACAACCTCGCCACCCACACCATTTTCACGGGCGGCGGCATCTGTCATCATACCCTTGGAGGTTGAAATAATTGCCGTGCCAAGACCACCCCGGATAACCGGGAGATCATTTTTACTGGAATATATTCTCCTGCCGGGCTTACTTATCCTCTGGAGCCCGATTATGACGGGATGGCCGTCAATATATCTCAAGGCCAGAGTAAGAATCCCCTGCTTATCATCCTTCTCCACAGAATAATCCCTGATAAAACCCTCTTCCTTCAGCAACTTTGCAATGGAAACTTTCATTTTGGAAGAAGGCATCATTACCTTGGCGTGTCCTGCTTTCGATGCATTACGCAAGCGTGTCAACATATCGGCTACCGGGTCGGTCATAGACATAATTAAACTCCTGTTATTACCAGCTTGATTTTGTCACGCCTGGAAGCAAACCGCTTGAGGCCATTTTACGGAAACAAATTCTGCAAATACCAAAATCTCTCATAAATGCCCTTGGCCGTCCACAAATAGGACACCTGTTATACTGCCTAACCTTGAATTTGGGCTTTCTCTGAGCCTTTAACATTAAAGCCTTTTTAGCCAAGTGAACCTCCTCTTGCTCCTATTTCCTGAAAGGCATGCCGAGACTGGCAAGCAAAAACCGGCCTTCTTCATCAGTTTCAGCCGTGGTAACAATTGTTATATTCAATCCCTTGATCTTGTCTATCTTGTCATAATCAATCTCAGGAAAAATCAGGTGTTCCTTTATACCAAGGGTATAATTCCCCCTGCCATCAAAGGCCTTTGGAGAAATACCCCTGAAATCCCGAATCCTGGGGATTGCTATATTAATCAGTTTGGTAAGGAAATCATACATGCGGATACCTCGCAGGGTAACCATGCAACCTATGGGCATTCCTTCCCGCAGTTTAAATGTCGCTATTGATTTTTTGGCCCTGCGAACCAATGGTTTCTGGCCTGAAATCAACATAAGTTCATTGGAGGCAGAATCAATGATCTTGCCGTTCTGAATAGCTTCCCCAAGCCCCATATTAAGAACCACTTTCTCAATTCTGGGTAACTGCATGGGATTTTCATACCCGAACTTTTCCTTAAGGAGCGGGATTGATTCCTCTTTATATTTCTTTAGCAGTAAGGACATTGCTCATTTACTCCGTATTAAGCTATTTGGAATCGGCCATAAGGGCCTCTCCACACTTTTTACAGACCCGAACCCTTGTTCCGTCCTCAAGTGTTTTTCTGGAGATTCTTACCGGATCTGTACATTTGGGACATATCAACATAAGATTGGAAACATGAATAGAGGCTTCCTTCTCAATAATGCCGCCCGAATGAGTAGGACCGGGTTTGGTATGACGTTTCACCATCTGAACACCCTCTACCAAGGCCCTGTTCTTTGCAGAAAGTATTCTGGTAATTTTCCCGGTCTTTCCCTTGTCCTTACCGGCAATAACCATTACCCGGTCGTTTCTTTTTAGATATGTTTTCATATTTTTCATCTAACGCACTCCCGTAACATGGTGCGGTTTCAAAGAACTTCAGGTGCAAGAGAAATAATCTTCATATATCTCTTGGCCCTGAGCTCTCTTGCCACCGGTCCGAAAATACGGGTTCCAACAGGCTCCCCATACTGATTAATCAAAACAGCTGCATTTTCATCAAATCTCAGATGAGTGCCATCCGGCCTGCTGATCTCCTTTTTGGTTCTCACTATAACGGCCTTGGCTACAGTACCCTTTTTGACCTTGGAATTGGGAATGGCCTCCTTGACGGAAACGACTATAACATCACCTATGGAAGCGACATTCCTGCCTGTTCCACCGAGTACCCTTATACATGCGACCTTTTTGGCTCCAGAGTTGTCAGCAACCTGAAGAATAGTTTCCTGTTGAACCATTGTTGCTTCCTTTCCTATACTGCTCTTTCAAGTATATCTTTCACTATCCAGCGCTTGCGCCTGCTCAAAGGCCTGCATTCCTCTATCAGAATCTTGTCACCTGTCCTGCAACTGTTATCAGGATCATGTGCCATATACTTCTTCTGACTGTTGACAAATTTACCATATATCGGATGCTGAAAACGTCTGGTAACAAGAACCGTAACGGTCTTGTCGTTCTTGTCACTCTTGACGATTCCAACCTGTGTTCTTTTTAAACTTCTGGAAGTGTTCATGCTATCTCCTTAAGTAGGATCAGAGACCTTTTCATTAAGCACGGTCTTTACCCTGGCAATGCTTCTTCTTACCTGCCTGATTTTTGAAGTATTCTCAAGCTGATGCGTGGCATGCTGAAAACGAAGGTTGAACAACTCCTGTTTAAGGTCGTTGACCTGCTGCTGCAGTTCATCACTGCTTTTCTCTCTCATCTGTTCTGTATTCATCATAAAGTTGCACCTCTCTTCACTACCTTGGTGGGTATTGGCAACTTATGGGCCGCAAGCCGCAGGGCTTCCCGTGCCGTGGCCTCATCAACCCCCTCCATCTCATAAAGAATGCGACCGGCCTTAACAGGAGCAACCCAGTATTCAACACTGCCTTTTCCTTTACCCATACGGGTTTCGGCAGGTTTTTCCGTAATTGGCTTGTCAGGAAAAATTCTGATCCAGATCTTGCCCCTTCTTTTCACATGTCTGGTAATGGCAATACGCGCGGCCTCAATCTGCTGGGCTGTTATCCTACCATTTCCCAGGGCCTTTAATCCAAAGTCGCCAAAAGAGAGGGTACACCCCCTGGTGGCAACTCCCTTGATTCTTCCCTTATGCTGTTTTCTGTATTTAAACTTTTTTGGACTTAGCATTTATAACACCGGTTTTGCTTACAGGTTTATTGAAGAAAGATCAGAGTCTCTGTCCGTAAGAACTTCTCCCTTGAAAATCCATACCTTGACACCTATAACTCCATAGGTGGTCATGGCTTCGGCCACGCCATAATCAATATCGGCCCTGAGGGTATGCAAGGGCACCCGGCCTTCAAGATACCACTCGCGGCGCGACATCTCTGCCCCGCCAAGCCGTCCGGAACAGGCAATCCTGACACCCTTTGCGCCAAATTTTCTGCTTATTGAAACCGCACGCTTCATTGCGCGCCTGAAGGAAATTCTCTTTTCAAGCTGACTCGCAACATTTTCCGCAACAAGCTGGGCATCAAGCTCAGGCCTTCTAACTTCAGCTATGTCTATCATGACAGGCTTTTTGAGCATTTTCTGCACCTGCCTCTTCAATGCCTCAATTTCAGCGCCTTTTTTACCAATTATAATTCCGGGACGAGCAGTATGTATCCTGAGACGCAACCTCTTGGCCGCCCTTTCAATCTCAATCCTTGAAATTCCGGCATGATACATCTTCTTTTTTACAAACTGCCTGACCTTGTAATCTTCATATATAAAATCGGGATAGCTTTCTTCTGAAAACCACTTGGATTCCCAACTTCTCGTAATCTTTAATCTGAGCCCTACAGGGTTGACTTTCTGTCCCAAGATATCCTCCTAAAAGCTCTATCCCTTGTTAAAATTCATCCAATATAACAGTAATATGCGACAATTTATGCTGAATGCCATAGGCCCTGCCCATGGCTCTCGGCTTCCACCTTTTGAGCTGTGGTCCCTGATCCACATAGATAGTCTTTACATAGAGACTGTCCAGATCAAGACTTGTATTTTCTTCAGCATTGGCCAAGGCTGAATCAAGAACCTTCTTAATAATTCTCGCGCCTTTTCGCGGCGTCAGTTCAAGAATCTGCAACGCCTCATATGCAGGCTTGTTTCTTATAAGATCCGCTACAAGTCTCGCCTTCTGCGGAGAGACCCTTCTGTAGCGAGCAGTTGCCCGTGCTTCCATTGGATTTACTCCTTGTTCCTATCTCCGCTTTGACTTCTTGTCAGCAGCATGACCGTAATAGGTTCTGGTTGGAGAAAATTCTCCGAGTTTGTGCCCGACCATGTTCTCTGTAACAAAAACAGGAATAAACTTTCTTCCATTATGAACAGCGAACGTCAGGCCTACCATCTCAGGTATGATCATTGATCTCCTTGACCAGGTCTTAATAACCTTTCTGTCCTTGCTTTCAATTGCCTTGAGGACCTTTTTAAGTAAATGATCATCAACAAAAGGACCTTTTTTAATTGATCTCGGCACCTGATTACTCCTTGAATTTATTTCTTATGTCTGCGGCGTACAATAAAAGCGTCGCTCGGCTTCTTTTTGCGTGTCCTGTAACCCTTTGTGGGCCAACCCCATGGACTGCATGGATGCCTGCCGCCTGAAGACTTGCCCTCTCCACCACCCATCGGATGATCAATGGGATTCATGGCAACACCCCTTACACTGGGCCGTATGCCCATCCAGCGTTTTCTGCCTGCCTTGCCAAGGGATATATTTTCATGATCCAGATTGCCTACCTGCCCCACAGTGGCTCGACAGGTAAGAAGGAACATCCTGACCTCGCCGGAAGGCAGCCTTATCTGGGCATATTTACCTTCCTTTGCCATGAGCTGCGCAGCGCCTCCGGCACTCCTTACAACCTGACCGCCCTTGCCTGGCCTCATTTCAATGTTATGAAGAATGGTTCCCAGGGGGATATTTTTAAGCGGCATGCAGTTTCCGGGTTTGACATCTGTAACCTCATCAGAAATTACCGTATCCCCAACTGACAGTCTGTTGGGCGCGATAATGTAAGACTTTGCGCCATCAGCATATTTAAGCAGCGCTATACGGGCCGAACGATTCGGGTCATACTCTATGGCGGCTACTGTTGCCGGTACGCCGGTCTTGTTCCTTTTAAAATCGATAACCCTGTATTTACGCTTGTGCCCACCACCTCTGTGACGCACTGTGATCCTGCCATAGGAATTTCTGCCGCCCTTCCTGTGGAGCGTCTCAAGAAGTGATTTCTCAGGAGCTTTTTTGGAAAGCTCAGGGTCATGCACAACACTCATGTTACGCCTTGCAGGCGATGTCGGTTTATAATTTTTCGTTGCCATTACAGCCCCTCAAAAAAATTCAGGGTTTCGCCTGGATAAAGTCTTACAACAGCCTTCTTCCTGTCAGCCCTCTTGCCCATGGAACGACCAACCCTCTTGGGTTTGCCTTTAACATTCATGGTCTGAACAGAGAGAACCTTTTTTTTGAAAACAGTCTCCACCGCCTCTTTAATCTGAATCTTGTTGGCTCTCCTGTCCACTTCAAAACAGACCTGATTACTTGTCTCTGTATTGATAGTGGCCTTCTCGGTTACAAGAGGCGCCTTGATCACATCGTAAATATTCACAATCAGTTTCCTCGCTTAACCCAGACGCTCTTCAATGCTTGCAATAACAGGTTCCTGCACGATAACATACTCATATTTAAGCAGATCATACACATTCAACCCTTCCTTGCGAAGCACCTTTATGCCATGTATATTTCTGGCGGACAATTCAAGATTCCTGTCACTTCCATCCAGGACAATCACTGCGCTATCGACCCCCAAGGTGCCAAGCACAGAAACCATTTTTCTGGTTTTAATCTCGTCAAGCTTCAAATCCCTTACAACCCGGAGTCTGTCCTCCCTGACCTTGTCAGTAAGGGCCATCCTCAAGCCGAGTTTTCTGACCTTTTTGGGCAGGGCATAGCTGTAATCCCTGGGTTTGGGTCCAAAAGCCACCCCGCCATGCCGCCATACCGGATTTCTTGTTGAACCTACCCTTGCCCTTCCGGTTCCTTTCTGACGCCAGGGCTTCCTGCCTCCGCCCCGCACCTCTGCGCGGGTTTTGGTACAGGCCGTGCCGGAACGCCGCGAGGCAAGCTGCCATTTAACGACTTCGTGCAGGACACCCTTGTCAGGCTCAACATCAAAAACAGTGTCCTTTACCTGCAGTTCATCGACCTTGTTATTTTCCATATCATAAATATTCAAGCTAACCATATCAGCTCCGGTGTACTGAGTCCTAAGCAAAAAGACTATTTAAACTTTACCATGACCATCTGATTTACAGCGCCGGCCACTCCGCCCTTTATCATCAAGAGATTTTTCTCAGGACGCACATCAATAACAAGAGAATTTTTTATGGTTTTTCTCTCACCACCCATCCTGCCTGGCATCTTCTTGCCCTTGATGACGCGACCTGGATAGGCGCTCATACCAGAAGAACCCACGGCCCTGTGGTGCTTGGAACCATGCCCCATGGGGCCCCTTGCAAAATTATGTCTTTTTACAGTACCGGCATAACCTCGCCCTTTACTAACCCCAACGACATCCACAAGCTGCCGCACATCCACATCAGCCAGGGTAAGCACCTGCCCCTCGGAAAAGTCATCCACGTTATCCACACGAATTTCCCTGATAAAACCAAAGCCTCCGTCATGTCCGGCCTTTGCGCAGTGGCCAGCCATAGGTTTATTCACCCTGTTAGGCTTTTTCTCTACAAAACCGAGTTGAAGGGCGTTATAGCCTTCTTTTTCTACTGTCTTTTTCTGGAGCACCTTGCATGGCCCTACCTCAAGCACCGTAACCGGAACACGCTGGCCATCTTCGCCAAAGAGCTGGGTCATTCCCAGCTTCCGCCCCATAAGAGCATTAACACTTGCCATTTCTCAATCCTTTTCCAAGGCCTAAAGCTTTATTTCCGCATCCACGCCCGCAGCCAGCTCCAGTTTCATCAGAGCGTCTATTGTCTGCTGTGTGGGTTCCAGGATATCCAGCAGGCGCTTATGGGTCCTAACCTCAAACTGCTCCCTGGACTTTTTGTTCACATGCGGGGAACGGAGGATTGTATGCTTGTTAATTCTCGTGGGAAGTGGTATGGGGCCGGCAATCCTGGCCCCGGTCCTTCTCGCGGTATCCACAATCTCTCCTACGGACTGATCAAGCTGCTTATGATCATAAGCCTTGAGCCTTATTCTTATTCTTTGAGTGGGGATCATAACCCATTACATCCTTTACTCGATTATTTCGGACACAACACCTGCACCTACGGTACGGCCACCTTCACGAATAGCAAACCTCAGCCCCTCTTCCATAGCGACAGGCTGAATAAGATGGGCCTCAATGTGCACATTATCACCCGGCATTACCATCTCAACACCCTCAGGCAATGTAACCACACCGGTCACATCTGTAGTACGGAAATAGAACTGAGGACGATAGCCAGAGAAGAACGGTGTATGACGCCCACCCTCTTCCTTGCTCAAGATATAAACCTCAGCCTTGAACTTGGTATGAGGCGTTATGGAACCAGGCTTGGCAACAACCTGACCACGCTCAACCTCGTCACGCTTGATACCCCTGAGAAGCACACCGACATT
>CAYXYO010000019.1:0-9657 GCA_964469365.1 uncultured Desulfobacterales bacterium
GAGAGTTTTTTCCGCACCTCTCTCCATATTTTTTTCTGTTTTACCCTGTCACCCCTGTAGGAGAGAATCAGGAGGGAAAGTCCGGCCAGTGCCTGGCCAGGGAAAATAGCTCCATATCTCGGATCCGGTCCGACACCTGAAATCTGAAATTTTTCAGGAGCTTCAGACACAGGCGACCCGCTTCCCAGCCAGAAACTGACCGGTTTCAGGGGTGGGAATGGCCAGAGCCAGTCAAGGACTTCAAGGGTCTCTTCCGCTTCCATTGCCGTGCTTCCGGGAAAATGGAGTATAAGGTTGCCCTGGAGATTTATCCCGTACTCTGCCGCGTGTCTCATGGCGGCAATGTTGTCGATCACCCTTGAACCCTTGTTAAGCCGTTTCAGCAGGGTGGAGCTGAGGGCCTCTATTCCCACCTGGAGCTCACGCAGTCCCCCTTCAGCCATTGTTTTTATTTCTTCACGGGTGGAGCCTGTACGAAGTTCAGCGAAAAAGGAGTAATCCCTGCCATGTGAGCCGATTTTTCTGAATATGGCAGGCGCGTGACGGGGAGGAAGGGCATTGTCCATGAATGCAAAATCAAGGCACCCATACCTTTCAGAAAGGCTGTTTACCTCTTCACTTATTTTGTCAACACTTTTTGACCTGTACTTTTCCCACTGGATATTCAGATTGCAGAAATTGCACCTGCCCCACCAGCATCCGCGTGAGGCCTCAACGCACAGGTCTGGCTGAAAGCTGTTGGCCGGCCCCAGAAGCGCCTTTTCCCTGAAATAGTCGTCATAATCCGGTGTCGGCAGGTTGTCCAGGTTATCTGTCTGAACCAGGCCGCATGATTGTCCCGGGTTGTCAGACCCTTTTTTGCCCAGGACGCCTGCCGGAATTTTTTTTGCCTTTCCGGCAATATAGTCACATAATTCGGCCAGTGGAATTTCACCTTCCCCGCCTATTACATAGTCTATCCACTGGAAACTTTTAAGTATGGAAGGACCTGCCATGCCTGAGCAGCTTGAGCCACCAAGGAGCAGAGGCAGTTCAGGAAACCGTTTTTTTATGATGGAGGCAATAAAAAGAGATGCTGTAAACTGGTTGAGACACGCTGTGATGCCAACGAGATGCAGCTTGTGCAGGGGGAGCCTGTCAAGGTATGAAACAATAACCTTTCCGGTTTTTGAAATGATATCCCTGGCGTCAAGGCCATCTTTTTCGGGTTTTTCCCCTCTTTTCCCGCGTTTTCTCAGCGCTGACTCCAGAAGTTTTGCCGCTTCTTCACCCTTTTCAGGAAAAAGCAGGGCGGAACATACAGCTTCCGACGCCCATCCTGACTGGCTGATCCTGTGATATGTCCCAAGGCCCAGGGCGTCGGCAACAAAGAGATAGGGGTGGAAATTTTTTACCCTGTATCCCGGCCGTTCCTGTCTGATGAATGCCTTTAACGCGGCTGTCTGAATGGATGGCCTGTGAAACAGTTGCCATGGAGGGGCTATGAGCGCGATGTTGAGAGGGGAGTTCATGTTTATGATATGATCCTGAACATATTTGCAGCAATGATTGCGTATCCATGTTCATTGGGATGAACGCCGTCCGGCAAAAAGAATTTTTTGTTAAATCCGCCATCTGTATATTTGAGACCATTGAAGATATCTGGGTATAAGATCGCTGAATGTTTTTCCGATACCCTTGCGTACATCTCATCCCATCTGTTGCTGCCATGCAGGCTGAAACCTGCAAGGATGACTTCAGTTCCAGTCTCTTTGAATTTTTCAGTTATTATGGAGAGGTTGAGCTCCGCCTGTTCCACAGGAACCATGGAAAAGAGATCATTGATTCCAAATTCAACGATGGCGATATCCGGCGCTGTATCCAGGGCGTGGCCCAGGCGGTGCAGACCGTCAAGGGTGGTGTCCCCGGATACACCCTGATTGATTGTCTCAACCCTGCCTTCTGACAGCTCTTCAAGTAAATATGGCCAGGAATTTTCGTCAGAGACCATGTATCCTTCGGTTATACTGTCTCCAAAACACAATATTTTTTTCTTTTTCATAGATTTGTCCAGGTATTACATGGCGCGCTACAGTTTTTTGCGCGGCCTGTTCATCTCATCCATTGCTGAAAGGTTGTATATCCTCAATTTCCTGCTTCTTGGAAACTCCCTCTTCATTATGCTTTTAAGCAGCTTGCCAAGCCTCTCTTCAGGAATACGCCAGACTTCATCATTATATCCGTGCTCCCTGACGTAAAAGATGCCTTCTTTTTCACGAATTATACTTATTCCCCTGTTTCGTTTGTATGACAGTATCTCAACACCCTGCCCTTCCGGTGTTTTTTTCAGGCTGTTTAACACCTTTTTCAGTGTGCTTGAGATGTTATGAAGGGCCATTGCAACCCTCCAGCCCTGTTTTTGTAGGGCAGCGTTTCGGGCTTAAAAGCGGATATGGCGTTGTCATGATCAAACAGGATAGTCTTTATCTTTTAGATGCAAAAAATAAAGTATTGGTGATGCCTTGCCGATTTTAATATAAGGAATCGGTTTAACCGCAAAATGTAAATGGTTAACATGATGTTTCCACATTGTTTTTCAGGTCAGTATTTCGTATCCCCCTTTCAGGGCCCAGGATTTGAGTTGTCTGTTGCCTGAAGCAAGGTTGTGTTGCCTTCCACCCGGTATATGGGCATAAAATATATATCATAGTGAAATCGCGGAACATTACCTGTGATATGTGAAAACTTACACCATTTCCAGTGCTCCACGTGAGTATTTTCCGTGCAGGCTCTAATCTTTTTTTTAGGTTACATATAAGGTATGTTGACGTAAACCATATATACTTATTGTATTGGAAAAAGTAAATGACAGAAGAAAAGACTAAAAGTGAAGCTGCTGTAAAACTGGCAAAGTTCAGCCGTTACAGCATTGCTGGACGCCTTTTTCCAGGCATAGCGCACAACATAAATACGCCGTTACAGATTATAACCATGCAGGTTGAACTTTTCAGGGTGCAGACAGAAAAGGCCCTTGACGCCGGCAAGGTGGCGACCGCGGATGAATACAGAAAGCTGATGGACAAGGGGTGCGACCGTCTTGAAAAAATATCAAGGGCTGTCAAGGATATAACCACCATTCTAAACAATGCCTCATTGCGTTATGTCAGGGAAGATGAGGTGGAACGCACGGTTTTTCCAAGGGCAATGCTTGACGAAGAGCTCAGGTTTTGCAGGTCAGACATGTTCTTCAAGCACAAACTGGAGATAAGCAGAAGTACCTCTGGAGAAGGGTTCTGCCTGCAAACCTGTCCGGTTTTTGTGCGGGACATGTTCTGCTCCATTCTTCTGGCGTGTACAGAGCAGCTTCGTTATTCCAGGGAGGTTCCAAGGCTTGGCATTGTTGAGACGTATGATCCGGGGAGTTGTAATATAGTTTTTGAAATATCTGACGCCTTTGACCCGGAACTTCACGAAACATCTTCACTTGACTCCGTTCAGCTTGACATGGATGTCATATCAGATATTTCATGGCAGCGGTTCATGCTTGCAATGGCCAGAATGAACGCCGGGCTGGTTGGAGGCGCGATAACCCTGGAAAAGAGCGCCATTGTTTTTTCCTGTTCTGCCTGAGAAGCAAGGGGGTAAGAGGGTTATGAGCAAACGGGTTAGGGTTGCGGTAATAGGCGCAGGTTACCTTGGAAAGTATCACGCAGAAAAATATGCTTCCATGGAGGATGTGGAGCTTGTGTGTGTGGTTGATGTTGACAGCTCCCTGGCAATGGAGGTCGCAGGGAGATATGGTGCGGAATACGCCACTGACTTCAGAACGGTAACAGACCGTGTGGATGCTGTTTCAGTGGTGGTTCCAACGGTTTTCCACGCAGAGGTGACCGCCCCTCTTCTTGAGGCCGGTATCCATGTAATGCTTGAAAAGCCCGTAACGGTTACAGTTGAAGAGGCTGACCGGCTCATATCCATTGCTGAAAGACGCGGGGTGATTCTTCAGGCAGGGCATATGGAGCGTTTCAATCCGGCTGTGAAGCTGCTCATGGAAAGGGTCAGCAATCCCCTCTTTATAGAGGCCCACAGGATAAGCGGTTTCAAGGGGCGGGCAACGGATGTGGATGTTGTCCTTGACCTTATGATACACGATATAGATATTGTGCAGCACATTGTCAGGTCACCGCTCCGGGAGATTCGCGCCGCGGGCGTGCCGGTGCTTACCCCCAATGTGGATATTGCCAATGTACGCCTCATGTTTGAAAACGGTTGTACGGCAAACCTCACTGCAAGCAGGATATCTCTCAGCGACATGCGGCGTATAAGGGTCTTTGAGCCTGGATGTTACATATCCGCAGACTGCATGGAAAAGAGCAACCTTGTTGTAAGAAAGGAGTTGTCCGGCGATGCCGCATCTGCAATTGTTCCTGAGCTGAAACAGCACACGGAAAAGGACAATCTGATGGCAGAGCTTCGTTCCTTTATTGACGCGGTGCTTGGCAGGGGAGAGGTTGTGGTCTCCGGGGTGGATGGCAGAAATGCCCTTGAAACCGCACTTGAAATAAACCGTGTTATTGCGAGTGGCCTTGAACAGGCTGAAAAAACGGGTGTAATCAGCCTTGGGTGATGGTCCGGCTGTTTTTGTTGTTGCCGGAGAGGCATCCGGCGACATGCACGGAGCGGGTCTTGTCCGCGCCATGAGGCGCAGGCGTCCCGACACCTCTTTCTCAGGCATTGGCGGCAGCATGATGAAGGAGGCCGGAGTCTCCCTGATTTTTCCAAATTCAGACCTTGCCGTTGTGGGGCTTGTGGAGATTGTTTCCCATGCCGCTTCCATTGTCCGGGCCTTTAAAAAGACTGTAAGGTGGCTCGCGGACAACCGTCCTTCCCTGCTTATCCTCATAGATTATCCTGAATTCAACATGCTTCTTGCCGCAAGGGCCGTAAAGCTTGGAATACCTGTCATGTATTTTATAAGTCCCCAGATATGGGCATGGCGTCAGGGAAGGGTGCACAAACTGAAAAAACTGGTTGACCGCATGGTTGTAATACTTCCCTTTGAAGAGGAGTTTTACAGCAGGTTCGGCATGAAGGTTGACTTTGTGGGTCATCCCCTGGTGGACACGGTAAGGGCTGAAACGGACAGGGATGCCTTTTGCAGTGCCCTGGGACTTGATACCGGACGTCCCCTGGTCTCCCTGCTTCCAGGCAGCAGGGGAGGAGAGATAGAACGGCTGCTGCCCCTGCTCCGTGATGCGGCGGATATTGTGCATAAAGCTGAGCCTGATGTGCAGTTTGTCCTGCCTGTCGCGCCAGGGCTCGGTCCTGAATCCTTGTCAATGCTGGAAGGGGCCGTTGCTGATCTGCAATCTTCAGGGGTCTGCGTACAGATTGTTGCCGGAATGACCTGGGATGCGATAAACGCCTCGGACATGGCTGTGGCAGCTTCCGGCACGGTCACCCTGGAGGCCGCCATTCTGGGTACGCCGTCAGTGGTGGTTTACAGGCTTGCCCCCCTTTCATATCATATAGGCAGGCTTCTTGTCAGGGTCAGGTACGCTTCTCTTGTAAACCTTGTGGCGGACAGAGAGATTCTGCCTGAACTGATACAGAATGACGCGACTCCTGTGCGTCTTGCCAGGGTTGTCAGGGAACTGCTTGCTGACAGGGAGCGGTACGGAAAACTTGTGCGGGACATGTCGGGCGCAGTCGGGAAACTCGGCCCTCCGGGGGCCCTTGACAGGGCGGCTGAAATAGCGTGCGGTTTTTTGAAGGCCGGTTGACAGGCCCTGTTTTTAAGGTCATTATCAACCATGTTCAGTGCGGATAAAATCTCTTTTTCTGTCGGAGACAGGGTCGTTCTTGACAGGGTTTCCTTTACCATGAACCCCGGAGACCGCGCAGGGCTTTCAGGCCTGAACGGGGCAGGGAAACCACATTGCTCAAGATCATGGCAGGCCGGGTGGAACCTGACAGCGGACGGTTCATCGCGCCCGGAGACTCTTCAACCGGTTATCTTCCCCAGGAGGTCGTTGCCGGAGATCTGGCAAAAACCGTATGGGATGAGGCCCATGCCGCCTTTTCCGGGTTAATGGAGCGTAAGGCCGGGCTTGACAGGCTCCGTGAGCGCCTTGAGCTAATGGATGCCAGGGTTGACCCAGCCGGTTTTGACAGACTTGTTCAGCAGGAGGCCGAGCTGTCCGGGACCCTGGAGCAGGCCGGACTCTATGAGTTGGATGCCCGTACAGGGGCTGTTCTCGCCGGTCTCGGTTTTGATGAGAGCGCGTTTCACAGGCCCCTTTCAGAATTCAGCGGCGGATGGATAATGCGGGCAAGGCTTGCGGCCATTCTCCTTGCTTCTCCTGACCTGCTTCTCCTTGACGAGCCCACCAACCACCTTGACCTTTCTTCTGTTATGTGGCTTGAAAACTGGCTGTCTGAATACAGGGGGGCCGTTGTTCTGGTTTCGCACGATCAGACCTTTATGGACAGGGTTGTAAACAGGATATTTGAACTTGACAGGGGCAGGCTTGCCACATGGAAGGGCGACCTTTCTTCATGGCTTGTCCAAAAGGAGAAGATGCGCCTTCAGGAAGAGGCAAGGGCCAGAAATATCAACCTGCGGCTTGGAGAACTTGACCGTTTTATCCGGAGATTTCGTTCCAAGGCAACCAAGGCGAGGCAGGTGCAGAACAGGATAAAGGAGTATGAAAGGCTGAAGGCTGAGTTGCCGGAAAGCGGCGGAGGCGGGGGCAGGATTCATTTTTCATTTCCTGAACCTGAACGGTGCGGCAGGGTTGTGGTTGCCGGTTACTCTGTCAGCAGGAAATTTGACAACTATCTTTTCAGGGATGTTGATTTCATGGTTTCAAGGGGAGACCGTATAGCCCTGGTGGGAGACAATGGCGTGGGCAAATCGACCCTTGCCCGTATAATTGCAGGCGAGGAGAGGGCCTTTGAAGGCGAAATGGAGTATGGCCACAATGTGAAATGTTCATGGTTTGCCCAGCACCAGGCGGCAGCCCTCGACCCGGATCAGACCGTTTTGGAAGTGGTTGCCGGTAATCACGGTGATGTGAAGCGTGCGCGTGATGTCTGCGGGGCCTTTCTGTTCAGTGGAGACGATGTTGATAAAAAGATATCAACCCTTTCCGGCGGCGAAAAGAGCAGGGCAGCCCTGGCCAGGATTCTCTTTTCTCCTGGAAATTTCCTGATCCTTGACGAGCCCACCAACCACCTTGATATTATATCCCGCCAGATGCTTAAAAGGGCCATACAGTCCTTCAGGGGCACGGTTCTGATTGTTTCCCACGACCGTTTTTTTCTTGATGGCCTTGCAAACAGGGTGTGGCACATGGAAAACGGTGAGCTGGAACAGTTTCCCGGAGGCCTTGGAGACTATCTTGAGGTTTTGAAGGGGAGGGAGAGGGGTGCCTGTCAGGCTGAAGTCATGAGGTCTGACAGGCAGGAGTATGCTCGCGCTGCGGCAGGAGAAGGGAAACTCTCCAACCGGGACAGAAGGAGACTGGCCGCCGCGGAGAGGGAGAGGTTCAGGAAGGCGGCCGGTCCGGTTCAGGAAGAAATTTCCGGTTATGAAAGCAGAATAGAGGAGCTTGAGGAGAAACGGAGCGGTCTGGAGGCCCTTCTCGCCGACCCTGATATCTACAATGACCCCGACAGGGCAAGGGAGATAAATGTGGAGTATGCGGAGAGCGGAAAAGCGCTTGATGAGCTTTATGAGGCCTGGGAAGATGCGTCCTCAAGGCTTGAGAAGATAAGGGCGGAGCTGGCTGTCCAGGCTCCCTGATTCAGGTTATGGAGATGCAGGTTATGTAGGATGCGTACATAAGCAGCAGGACTGTTCCCGTCACGCGGTTCATGGGTTTTTTCCATGCAAAACAACCCAGCAGGACAAGCGTGAAAAGCATCATTGCAGGAAAGTCCCTCCATATAACCTGGCTGTTTACATGTATTGGAGTTATCATGGCCACCGGTCCAAGAACTCCGCATATGTTGGCAAGGTTGCTCCCTATCACGTTTCCAATGGCGATATCCCCATGTCCCTTTCTTGCAGCGACCACTGTTGCCGCAAGTTCCGGCAGGGATGTGCCTGCGGCTGTCATGGTAAGCCCTATTACAAGTTCTGAAATGCCCGCGTAACGCGCCAGGACCACGGCTCCCCACACAAGCAGTTTTGAGCCGCCAACCAGGCCAGCTGCTCCTGCGATAACGTAAAGAACAAGCCGGAATGTGCCTGTTTTTTTTTCAGGCATGAAATCTTCAAGTTCCTCGTCAGGCAGGTCTTTCTTCTCTTTCTTTATGAAGATGCTCCACAGGTAGAGACAGAACGCGGCCAGAAGCGTTCCGCCCTGGACCCTGCCTATCAGGCCTGACCATGAAAAAAACCATGCTGCAAGCCCTGATAGCAGCAGAAATGGTAACTCAACGGTCATGAGGCTGCGGTTCAGGATGATGGGAGCTATCATTGCGCCGCTCCCCAGTACCAGTCCGATATTGGCAATGTTGCTTCCAACGATATTGCCAGTGGTAAGGTCAGGGCTTCCTGAAATGGAAGCGATTATCGAGACGCTCAGTTCAGGGGCGCTGGTTCCGAAGGCCACTATTGTGAGGCCGGTTACAATGGGACTCACCCCCATTTTGTCAGCAAGGCCAACTGCCCCCTTTACAAGGAGTTCAGCGGCAAAGGCAAGTATTGCAAAGCCTGCCGCGAAGGCCAGGACAGGCATGGCTGTTTCAGTCATCAACTTCCCCCGTTTCTTCCGGCGGTTTTTCGGGTTTGATTAACCTTAAGGCAACTATGCTTATTTCATAAAGAACAAGCAGGGGGCCTGCCATGAGTACCTGGTTTATTACATCAGGGGTGGGCGTAAGTATTGCCGCAAGGATGAATACCACAAGTATCGCGTACTTTCTGTTTTTTTTCAGCATGTCTGTTGAGACAATGCCAAGAAGTCCGAGAAATACCATGAATACCGGAAGTTCAAAGGCGAATCCGAAGCCGAGAAGCAGCTTGATGGTCAGGGAGAAATATTCACCCACGTCAGGCAGCAGCTCAAGTCTGGCTCCGGCATATCCGGCAAGAAATCTGAAGGCGGCCGGAAACACAAACATGTATCCGAAAAATGCTCCTCCGGTAAAAAACAGGGTGGAAAGTATGACAAAGGGCATTGCGAGCCGTTTTTCATGCTCGTAAAGGCCCGGAGCGATAAATGCCCATATCTGGTAAAGCACAAGGGGCGACGCGAGGAACAGGCCTGACACAAGAGCAAGTTTCAGGTATGTGAAAAATGCCGCCGGATATGACTTGAAGATAAGGGTCGTTCCTGGTGGGAGAACCTCTGTCAGCGGCAGTGCCAGCACGGCAAATATCTGTTCAACAAATGCGTAACATACCACAAAACCGCCAATTACATATATTGTGGATCTTACAAGCCTTGTTCTGAGTTCAGAAAGATGGTCCCAAAGGCTGGCCTGATGCTCCATGTCATTGACATCAGAACTCATGATACCACCTGTTGCTGTTAAGTACTCGTACCCCGTCATCTGTCACAAGGGCCATGTTCTCAAGCCTTACGCCGCCTTTTCCCGGCAGGTATATGCCAGGCTCGACAGTCACCACCATGCCTGAACGCAGATGCTTCCTGTTTCTGAAGGATA
>CAYXYO010000020.1:0-2798 GCA_964469365.1 uncultured Desulfobacterales bacterium
AAGGGTAAGTTGCAGGTTTCATTATTGAATAACTAATCGTCATCCTGAAAGGACCGTCTCCACCTTTTCTTCAAGTTCATCCTTTTCAATGGGTTTTACACAGTACTCCGCGGCCCCGAAGCGCAGGGCGTGCCTTGCGGTTTCAATAGACGGATAGCCTGTAAGCATTATTATTCTGATATCCTTGCCAAGTTTTTGCAACTCTTCAAGCACCTCAATGCCGGTCATTTTTTTCAGCTTTATATCAAGTATGGCGCAGTCAACATCATGTGAGGCCGCAAAGTCCAGGGCTTCCTCCTCTTCTGTGAAGGCGTGGACCCTGTGGCCTTTCCTTTCGAGTATTTTTTTTATCATGATGCCCGCATCAAGCACGTCATCAAGTACCATAATCTCTGCCATTATCAAAGCTCCTGCCAGGTTAAACCGTATAAATTTTACGCAATTTCAGATTTTCTTCTGTTTGTTGATTATACGTCTTAATATAAAAAAACAAAACAGAAAAAACAGATAGGTTGCAAGAAACAGGGCTGACACGGATATCCCTTCCATGCCAAAGCTGTTGTCAGGCAATGGCAGCACCCAGATCACCCCGTTCATGTCCATTAATTTTGACGCATTGAAAACATGATTTAACCATATTTCCGCGAAAGTTATGGGAATCAGGTATGTGGTTGCATATCTGACATATTTCCCGGCTATGTATTCATTAAATATTTCATCGAGTTCATTATCCGAAGCCTCCATGAGTATTTTTTTGATTTTCCAGTCTGACAGTCTGGTCATATCTTTCTGGCTGGATATCTTTTCATGAAACACTTTTTGAAATTCTGCTTCATCCTTCGCATTGCCTGCGATCCTGCCCAGAAGCATTGAGCATAGCGCTGTCAATGCCCCAAAGGCCGTGATCTGCAAGGCGACAGGTATCCCAGCCCTGGTCATGGGGTCAACAGTAATAATGGATAACAGGTGTGATACCGCTGAAAACGGCGGCATTACCATGTTGTTGAAGATGTAATCCGCGATTCTGTTGAGTTGTATGAGCCACTCTTCCATAATATCCTATTTTATCCTGAAGCATGTCCGGCCGCACCTGTTTTTTGCAAAAAAGAGGCGCGGTCATTGCTGGCCGCGCCATTCCGGGCAAACATGACTAAAGGAGGAGTGATGTTTAACGGAAAAATGGAAGAAGTTTTGTGTACTTCATGAATACGATAATCAGTGCCAGGGCGAGCATCCTTTTCAGGAAGATCTCAGGCAGTTTTTTCTGTATCTTGGGGCCGACCATGCCGCCGCCGATAGCTCCGGCAGCAATGCAGGCAGCCATTATCCAGTCAGGCTGATAACCCATTAGGATGTATTTCGCAATGCCGCCCACAGATGTGGAAAATGTGCCAAACAGCGCAATCGGAACCGCAAGGTACATGGGATAACCCATGAATGTAGTCATAAATGGCATGAACATGAATCCGCCCCCAACTCCAAAGGATGAGGCAATCATACCCATGATTATGCCGCCAATGAACATGGTCAGTGGTTTGGCTACAAATGTCTCGCCCCAGAAGCGCATATCGAATTTGATGAAGTTGAACTTGTCAAATTCAACCTTTCCCAGGTCAGCGGCCTGACCGGTTTCCTTGGCCTTTTTGGTGGCCTCGTTGAATTTCTGGATGATGGCCTTCATGGCCTTTTTCTTCTCAATGGAACTGGGCAGACTTTCATGGAACAGCTTGGCGCCTATAAGCAGACATACAATTCCGAGGTAGAACTTGTAAGCCTTGAGGGGCAGGTACTTGGCTGAGAACGTTGGTCCTATGAAGAATGCGCCTATCAGTATGCCAAGTCCGAAGAACGCGGCGACAGGCCAGGCAAAACGTTTTTCCTTGTAGTAGTTTAACAGACCTGTAACCGGAGAGATGAGAGTAAGAAACAGGTTGGTTGGCTTGATGGTGTTGGCGGCATTGATGCCCACAGGCCCCTTGGTGCCAAGTACGGTAATCTGGTATGCGGCTGTGAAAAGTCCGCCTGCCGCTCCCATGATTACAAAGAGTACGCCAATTATGAAGGCGCCTATAAAAACAATCAGGGGATTTATATAGGTGTTGGCTGTCTTAAAGAAAAAACCAGATTTTTTTACAGTGTATGTGCCTGCTTTTTCACCGTTTACATAAACAGCCATGACCGTTTCAGGAGGTATGTTTTTGTAAGGTGTCATTGTCAGGCTGAACTGGCCGGTGTTTTTGTCAAGTTTCAGACTTACGCCTTCATTCCATGCCTCTTTCTGCTGATTGCTGTCGGCCAGGATCATCCTTGCGTTTCCACCGCCAATGGGACGTTCCTTTGTGATGGTGTTGATGCCGAATTTCTTTTCATGTGAAAAGATCAGGAATTTCCACTGGTCGGCATTTTTTACAAAACCAAGTTTGGCCTTTACATCTTCAGGTATTGCTGACCATGGTTTTATCTTGTTGACCCTCACGTCAAACTTGAATGGCGGAAAGGCAAAGGGACCGGATGTCTGGCCCTTGGCATCTGTGGCAGGTTCTGCCAGCGTCTCCGGCCTGTTGGTAACAACATAATAAATAGGCGGAATTGCGATATCCCCGATCTTTTTCAACAGCTTTTTGCTTTCCTTGTCTCCGGGCGCCTTTGATGGCAGAAATGTTTTGTCACTGCAAATGGTTATATAGATGTCGTCACCAGGGGTGATTGAGCCGGTGACAGTTACAGGTTTGTCGGCAATCACTTCACTCGACCCAAGGGTCGCGTTCATGGCGGTTGCCGATCCTGCGAAGCCAAAA
>CAYXYO010000021.1:0-3018 GCA_964469365.1 uncultured Desulfobacterales bacterium
CATATCATGTATGGCCTGAACAGCCTCACCAGCCTCGGGCCTGATGGCATCCGAAACAGCAAAAAGCGCGGCAACACGGCCTGTTATGGCAAACCACATTACTGTCTTGCCCTCAGCTTCAAACATGGCGGCAGCATCGGCGGCAGGAGCTGTATCAACGCTGTTTTTTTCCATGAAATCACGGGTGCCTGCCAGCACATCCAACCGGGAATCACCTGAACCGACAGATGCCAGCCCACTTACTCCCAGACCTGGAAACGCCCTGAAATCTGTTATTTCAGGCAGGCTTTCAATGCCCTCATCCTCTGCCCTTCTGACAACCGCAGAGGCAATGGGGTGTTCTGACATGGCCTCAAGGGCCGCAGCCGCGCCAAGGAGAAGGCCTCTGTCATAATCACCTGTTATTTTCATATCTGTTATCAAAGGCCTTCCAAGCGTAAGAGTGCCTGTTTTATCAAAAACGACATCAGATATATTCGCTGCCTGTTCCACTGCCCTTGCATTTTTTACAAGTATTCCCAGTTCCGCCCCCCTGCCGGTGCCTGCCATGATGGCAGCCGGGGTAGCAAGTCCCATGGCGCATGGACATGCCACCACCATGACAGCCACAAATGTTACAAGGGCGTTTGTTATCCGTGGTTCAGGGCCAACAAGCAACCATACGGTTCCGGCAAACACGGCCGCTGTTATCACAACCGGGACAAAGATAGAGGCGACACGGTCGGCAATGCGCTGAATAGCCGCCTTTGAGCCCTGGGCCTCCCGCACCACCCGCGCCATGCCGGCAATCACAGTCTCTTCTCCCACCCTTTCGGCCTGCATTACAAAAGAGCCCCACTGGTTGAGGGAACCTGCCGTCACCCTGTCCCCGGGTTTCTTGCCTGCCGGAGCGGATTCTCCTGTAAGCATGGATTCATCCACCTCGGTTACTCCCTCAATCACCACCCCGTCCACAGGCACGGCCTCCGCCGGCCCGACCCTTATCCTCTCACCCGGTTTTATGGAAACAGCCGGAACGCGCACCTCCCGCCCCTCCCTTATGACCATGGCAGTGGAAGGCACAAGTGAAAGAAGTTTTGTAATTGCTCCGGCAGCCCGATCCCTGGCCCTGCGCTCAAGGAAACGGCCAAGGAGCACAAAGAGAATGATCATGGAAACCGAATCAAAATAGAGGTGCAGGGGAAGACCGGCATCCCTGAAAAATTCCGGGAAAATGGTGACAAACATTGAATAGAAAAATGCTGACAGGGTTCCTGCTGAAACGAGGGTATTCATGTCAAAGCCGCCATGACGGAAGGCAATCCACGCATTTTTGAGAAAAGACCAGCCGACATAAAACTGCATCAGGGCTGAAAGGCCAAGAAGAATCACTGCCCTGACCTGCCATGAAACAACCTTTACAAAGGGAAAAAGTCCTGGCATTGACAAAACAAACACGGGAATAGCCAGGATTATCCCGGTAACAAGCCTCCCTTTCAATGCGTCAGCTTCATTAACATCAGGCGCAGGGACAGCATCCCTGAGAAAACCGTCTGGCTCTGCCCGCTCACCTCCCCCATCGGAAATTACCCTGTAACCGGCATCCTTCACAACATTTTCAATGGCGTCAGTGCCGGTGATTCCAGAATCAAAATGGACAAGAAGGTTGGAAGACGCGAAGTTCACAGAGGCCTCCAGCACACCATCAGCTTCTGAGACGGCCTTTTCAAGCCGCGCCGCACACATGGCGCAACTCATGCCATCCACAGAAAGGAGAAGCGTCCTGACCTCTCCCTGTCGGCCATCATCAACGTCCGGTTCAGCGCCGTATCCCATTTGCCTTACAGCCTCAGCCAGTTCCCGGCCGCTTACCTTGCCCTGGTCATGGTTTACAACCGCAATGGATGCCGCAAGGTTGACCACAGCGTCCTCCACACCAGGAAGGGCGCGCAAACCTCTTTCGACCTTTGAAGCGCAAACCGCGCAACTGAGACCTGAGAGCCTGAGCCTTGATTTACTGTCTGCCATCTACTCCTGTTTCCTTTCCATGCCCCTGGCGCATTTATGGAAAAATCCTGTCACACCGGGGAGCCGCTTCTGAAAAAACAGAAAAAGGGCACCTCTTTCTCAAGCAGATGCCCTTTGCACTTTATTCTTTAATGTCAGGACTATTGCATCAGCAGCCGCAACCCCCGCCGCAGGAAGTGCCGCAGGAACTGCCTCCAGCAGAGTCACAACTGCATGAAGTGGCGCAGGATGAAAGTTCCGAAGGCGTGGCCTCCCTCAGATCAATGATATTGAGAGCGAAATGCAGGGTCTCACCGGCAAGGGGATGATTGAAATCAGCATAGACCGTTTCATCCGTCACCTCCTTGATTCTGAACTGCATGGGACCTTGTGGCGACTGGGCCTCAAATGGCATGCCGGGTTTCAGTTCAATATCCGCCGGGAACTGAATCCGTGGAATTTCCCGCACCATTTCCTCGTTCCGCTCGCCATAGGCATCTGACGGGGCGATGGTTATGTTGGCAGACTGTCCCTTTTCCATACCGGCAATCTGTTTTTCAAGACCGGGGATGACCTGGCCAGCGCCGAACACAAATCCAAAGGGCCTGTCCTCGCCTGCCTGGTCAAGGGTCTCTCCCGCGTCATTGGTCAGGGTATATGTCATTGATACATGAACATTGTTTTCGATTTTCACATTTTACTCCTTGGCAAATAAAGTTATTAATCATTAAGACCGGAAGGCCTTATAACCACCAGCTCAACCTGTTAACCGCATCCTCTACACATTAACACGCAGCAACAAATCTCGCATTTAATGGTAAATATTAAGTAAAAGGGAATGAAAGTCAATAGAGGAAAGAAAATTTGCCATCATAAGCCATCCTGCGCCACCAGACCATAATCCTGATCGTAACGCAGGACAATACTGATATCCTCTTTGCCGTCCGGGGTACTGCTTTCAAAAAGGGCTTTTTTCTCTCCACACCTGACAAGCACCTGACCTGCCGGGAAAAGTTTGCCTGACAACCTTAC
>CAYXYO010000022.1:0-3569 GCA_964469365.1 uncultured Desulfobacterales bacterium
TTGCGCAGGATTTTGTACAACCCACATGGCCTGTTGACGCTGAATTAATGTTTGTTTCCCACCTGCCCTGGCAACCGCGTCTGTTTCAAGCTCGGCATCCAGGAACAGGTCCCGGTTTTTCAATATATCGTCCCATGAAGGCAGCCGTGTCACATCCTGCCGGTCTGCAATCCTGGCAATATCCCTGTCCGGTACGCGGATGCATGTGCCTGGAATATTTTCAAGCCCTTTCCCCTTTTTCAATCTTTCCGCAATGGCAACCACGGCCCGTTCACCCATGCCGTAGACCAGTATGTCCGCCTTGGAGTCTGTGAGAATTGAGCCGCGCAGTTTTTCCTGCTGGAAATCATAATGTATGAAACGCCGCAGTGATGCCTCGATGCCTCCTATTACCACCGGCACGTCCCTGAAGGCCTGCCTTGCAAGGTTAGCGTAGACAATTACAGCCCGGTCAGGGCGTCTTCTTGTTTTTTTGCCTTTCCTGCCATCAAAGTATGGGTTGCCATCAGGAGAATAGGCATCGTTTTTCCTGACCCTGGCATTACCCGTATAGTTTGCCACAATGGAGTCCAGGTTTCCTGAGGTTATGCCCCAGAAGAGACGTGGAGGGCCGAAAATCCTGAAGGCGTCCGGAGAGTCGTAACGCGGCTGGGCAAGGATTGCCACCCGGTAGCCGTGCGCTTCCAGCCACCTGCCGATCAGGGCGGCTCCAAAGGAGGGGTGGTCAACAAATGCGTCTCCTGTTACCAGTATGATGTCAACCTCTTTCCAACCTCTTTTACGCATCTCTGCCGCATTGCATGGCAGGGGTGATATTTTTCGCTTTTTTCCTTTCATTTGCAGGAAGATACTCCAATTGCAGCAATGTCAATGAATGTCTCTGGTCGGAACCGGACAGGTGTGGTCATTATTTCGATGAACAGGTTACGATACCACTAAACAGACATGAGTGGTATGGAAAAATATTACATGTCGTAACCGGTGGTCATACTGTCTGATCATGCTGTTTTCTTTTTTATTCGTGCTTGAAATGTCTCCTGATAGGTGCTAATAACCTGTAATTTGACATTATAATGTTACGTTATGAAATATGATGTTCGTTATCTACACACAAGGAGGAAGCCCCGTGACCGATTTTAACGCACAGATAGAGGCGCTTACAAACATCAGGGAAAGTATTGAACCGCCTGCAAGGGTAAGGGAAGAGGCGTTTATCAAGGATTATGAATCAGTATACGCCTATTCCATAAGGGACCCTGAAGGTTTCTGGGGGCAGATAGCCAGCGAGCTTGAATGGATTGCCCCGTGGACAAAGGTCAGGGAGATCAATCTGCCTGACCACAAATGGTTTGTTGGCGGCAAGACCAACATTACCATTAACGCCCTTGATCGTCACGCGGATTCCTGGAGACGGAACAAGGTCGCCATGATCTGGCTGTCAGAAGAGGGCGAGGAACAGGTGGCCACCTATGGACAGCTCCGCGACAGGGTAAACCAGTTTGCCAATGCCCTCAAGTCAAAGGGTGTTTCAAAGGGTGACCGGGTTGTAATATACATGCCCCTGACGCTTGAGGGGTGTATTGCCATGCTTGCCTGCGCAAGGATCGGGGCCATACATTCAGTTGTGTATGCCGGTATGGGGGCAGGCGCTTTGAGGACGAGAATCGAGGATTCAAGGGCCAGGGCTGTTATCTGTGCCGATGTGGGATACCGCCGCGGCAAGGTGGTGCGTCTCAAGGCAACGGTTGATGAGGCGTTGAAAGACCTGGACTATGTGGACAGCGTCATTGTTTTCAGGCGTCAGAAACCTGAAATAGAGCTTAACGAGTGGGAAGATGATTTCTGGGAACTCCTGAAACAGCAGTCCCACCGTTGCGAGGCAGAGGTAATGGATTCCGAAGACCCTCTTTTTATCCTTTATACGTCAGGTACCACAGGCAAACCAAAGGGGGTTGTTCATGTCCACGGCGGGTACATGGTGGGCACCTACTATCTGACAAGGGCCTTTTTTGATGTGCGCGACAGGGATGTGTACTGGTCAACATCTGATATCGGCTGGATAGTGGGACATTCATACATTGTCTATGGTCCTCTTGTTTCCGGCGCTACGGTGCTTATCAGGGAGGGAGCCCCGGATTATCCTCATCAGGGTATAGTGTGGGAGATTGTGCAGAAATACGGTGTTTCAAACATGTTTACAGCGCCTACGGCGCTCAGGATGTTCATGCGTTTTGGCAGGGGACATATTGAGAAATATGACAGATCAACTCTCAGGGTGCTTGCCTGCGCCGGTGAGCCCCTCAATCCAGAGGCATGGAATTTCGCCCAGGATGTCATACTTGAGAATAATGGTCATTGCGTGGATAATTTCTGGCAGACAGAGGTCGCGTCGCCAATACTTGGGACAATGCCTGTAATGGCCAACAAGCCGGGCAGGTGCGGCAAACCCATGCCGGGCGTTGTGGCGGATGTTGTGGACAGCCAGGGCAAGCCCGTTGAGGCAGGAAAGGGGGGCAACCTTGTGTTGAGACAGCCGCTGCCGTACATGATGCGTACCATATATAACGACAGACAGCGTTATGAAGAGATATGGAATGTTATAAAGGACTGTTATTTTACAGGTGATATAGCTGTATGTGACGAAGACGGCTACTTTTCCGTGCTTGGCCGTTCAGACGATGTGCTGAATGTGGCAGGGCACAGAATAGGCACGGCAGATGTGGAAAACGCCCTTGTGAGTCATCCTGCTGTCGCAGAGGCCGCTGCCATAGGCCTGCCTGATGATGTAAAGGGAGAGGTCATAAAGGTTTATGTGGTGTTAAGGGCTGGCAAGGAACCCTCCGAGAATCTCAGGAAGACCATTGTACAGCATGTGAGACATGAGCTTGGCCCCATCGCAACCCCCAGCGCTGTGGAGTTCAGTAACAAACTTCCCAAAACACGCTCAGGAAAGATAATGCGCCGTCTGCTGAAGGCTGAAGAACTTGGTCTGGAGGTAGGTGATACATCAACTCTTGAAGATTAGGCGTTTTTAACGTTACATGGCGTCCTGCAAATGCAAAACCGTAATTTAGGGTTCAGTTCAGGGCGCTGTCCCGAACAAAAAGCCCTGCGTAACGCAGGGCTTTTCTGTTGCTGAATATTTTCAAAGGACCCTATTTTACCACAACATTATCTGCCGCTGGACCCTTGGTGCCTTCTACAACATCGAATTCAACCCTTGCACCCTCATCAAGAGTTTTGTAACCATCTGATTTAATGGCTGAATAATGCACAAAGACATCTGTGCCATTATCCTGAGAGATGAAACCAAAGCCCTTGGATGCGTTAAACCATTTTACTGTTCCTTCGGACATTTTACGTACTCCTTTTAACATTTAACTAAGTGTTACTTATGGTGAAAGCCTGGGTAAACATCACGCAGGCCAAAAAAACTTATGGATCTACAGGGCAATAATATCAACTCTCATAAAAAAGGGGTAACCCGTAATCCCGGGTTACCCCTTGATTCTTCGTGGTGCCGAGGGACAGAATTGAACTGCCGACACGGGGATTTTCAGTCCCCTGCT
>CAYXYO010000023.1:0-2799 GCA_964469365.1 uncultured Desulfobacterales bacterium
TCCCTTTCTCATGTTCCTCTCCTTTGCTTTTCAATATCCAGCCAGAGGGCCGCCAAAAATCACTGCACATCACCGGACGATTACAGCGGCCGCAAATCCTTGTCATCACAGCACCATACTCCCCTGCCACCTTATACCACACTTAACACTCCTGTCCTGAATGCCGCCACCCATCTCAACAGAGCATAATACTGAATCATTTTCCCCTTTCATCTGTTCAGAAAACTGCGGGTCATGGAGGTCTTGCCAGAAGAATTGACAGGACCGTAAGAAGAAAAAAATGAGCGGACGCGCTTTTCAGGGAAATTTCGCAGGATTTTCAATTCAATCTGTATGTCTATTCCTCCAGTTCCACCCTTGTTATCTCTGAGAAGTCAAAACCGTTTCCCACGGCATATTCAAAAGCCGTAGGGGATACGGCCCTTATCCAGATATCAAGATCGGGATCTGTCTCGGATATACGAAGCTTTTTGCGTCTGGCCTCGCCTATCGGCAGTTTCAGAGTGGCAGCGGTTGGCAGGGAAGTGTAATAGACCTCAAAAAACTCCTCTCCGGCATCGACAAACCTGGTCCATTCGCCATATTCAGCATTCCTGTCAAGTATCACATCAAGTTTCTTTCTCCGGTTTCTCCCGATATAATAACCGAACCTTATCTCGTCTTCCATAACATTGCGGTCAACCACCTTTATCACGCCTCCCGGCCTGGTCTCTACAAGACCAAAGGCCACTCCGGTCTTGCCATTGGGCCTTTCAAAATCGCCTTTATTGTCAAGAGGGGGAAATATCTCAAAGTTATCAAGGAAATCATCCCTGCTATCCTCATTCTCCATGATCTCTTTTATTTTTTTCCTGAAGAGTTCCTCCACCAGAGGAGATTTGCTCGCGTTGCCTGCCAGAAAGATGTTTACTGTCCTGTCGGCAATACTGTAAATCAGGTCGGCATTGCCTGCCAGGGCCTCCTTAAGGCTTTCAAAAAAGTTGTCAATGCCCCTGCCGATGCGCTGTTCAAGGAGCTCTTTAAGTCTGTTTTCGTCCACATCAAGGGCCACGCTGGATTTCAGTTCACCACTGTTGTTGTAAAGGTCAACCTCTATCCTTCCCCCGAACATCTCTTCGTCAAAGCTCTCCCTTTCCCAAAACGGCCTGAGCCTTCCTGAAAGATTCACCATGTTGAGTCTGGCTTCCCTGGAACCGGAAAGCAGGGTTTCGCTGCCTGGAAACTCGCTGCATTCAGGGGGAAGGACAAAGGACGCTCCCTCTTCAAGGATGATGTCCCTGTTGTTTTTGAATATCTCGAAGGCCATCAGGTCAAGCAGGTTTTCGCCTCCGAGAAAGCGGTCTCCCCCTGCGCCGAAGTGCTCAATAACATAGTCGTACCTCTCCTCCTGCCTGTTGTCTTCAGCGTACCTGAACACGCCGAAATCAAAATCTGTTGTTCCGCCTCCAAAGTCAAAAACAGCGTAAACAGTCCTTTCCTTTTCGTCAAAGCCGTATTCCTGAAGGGCCGCGGCCGCATAGGCGGCAGGTTCGCTGGCCCCGCTTATCACGCGCAGGTCATTGATTCGCTCCCCTATGTCAGGCAGGGACTTTTCCATGCCCCTTCTGAAGCTCTCAAGTATCCTCTCCCGCGTCTCCATGTCGTATGTAACCGGAAACGACAGGATATAATCCAGATAGATGCCGTTCAACTGGTTGTTTATATACAGACCTATATAATAGGCATACAGCTCAATGGGATTTATATCCTCATCTTCCAGTTCGTTAAGCGGAGGAATCTCAAAGAGCGTCTTTTTCAGGTCTTCTATCCTCAGCCTGCGTTTCCTGTCGCCAGCCCACTGTTTGAGTTCCGTAAGGTAGGCGTTGAAATCGTCAGAATGGCTTTCCCGCATATTGTTGTATGCGGTATGCGAAACGGTAAGGTCTGCCCACTTTGTGTACGGCCTGAATTCCTGACTGTTATATGCCTTGATAAATGCTGAAAGATCAACAAACTCCATTGCGGTGGGATTCTCAAAATGCCATGCCTCCTCCTTCATTTTCCAGTCGCCAATGCCTATCCTCATCGGCATTATCTTTTCACGCCCCCTGGAATAGACCACCACAGTGCTTTTTGTCCCGAAGTCTATCCCTATCACACCGTCCACAATGGATTCAGCCGGGTCAAGACCCACAAGGGGCGGAACCAGCGCCAAAGTCACATGTTCACCTTCCATATCCTGCTGCCGCGCGTAACGCCTGAACACCTCCCAACTGCCCTGGTTCACATCAAAGAACATCCTGGCATCATACCTGACAAGGTTGGCGCGGACATGGTCAACAGACCTCATCTCCTCAATCATGCTTTCAGAAACATTCATACGCATCCATGAAGCCCCAGTGGCTGACATGCCCTGTATGTCCGTGATCTCAAGTCCGTCAAGGGTGAATTCAAGGTCAAGCAGGGCAGCGTATCCCTCATCTGAAAACCCGGCAGGGCAGAGCCCGTGGACAAGCCACAACTGGAATATCCGCCTGTCAGAAAGATTCCCGCAATCCTCCCTGTAAAGGCGGCGTATTGGACGGACCATGCCGCTACTGACGTTGTTCAAACCGCTCCTGTCAGTGTCAAAACCCTGCACCTTTCCGCCGCCTGTTTTGAACAGGATATAACAGGATGGGCTGCCCGGCCTGCCGTTATGCAGTTCAAAGGGCGCCGAGTCGAGTTTCGCAAGGGCGAGGAGTTCCTTTTTTGTGGGCAGGTCTATGTTGTCGCTCCTGTAAAATGCCCGCATTTTTGCAAGGACGCTTTCCGAATCAC
>CAYXYO010000024.1:0-4305 GCA_964469365.1 uncultured Desulfobacterales bacterium
TGATCCGAGTCATGCGGCGGGCAGGCGTCACCAGGTAATACCCCTTGCAAGGGCCGCTGCCGCCGTGGGGGTGGACGGCCTGATTGTAGAGGTCCACAACAGGCCTGAGGCAGCCATGTCAGACGGTCCACAGTCCCTTTATCCCGAACAGTTCGCCGAGCTTGTCAGTGACCTGAAAGGAATGAACATCGCCCTTTGAGAAAGCAACGCTCTGTTAAAGGGGGGTATTTTTTACTTGTCAAAGATATCATGTTGTGTTAATTAGCGGATACTGTCAGAGGCGGCGTAGCCAAGTGGCTAAGGCGACGGTCTGCAAAACCGTTATTCCCCAGTTCGAATCTGGGCGCCGCCTCCATCCTTGCATTTTTCCTTTCATGAATTTTCCTCTTTCATACTCAATTACTTCTCCAGGGTATTTCATATGAGAATAATTATAGTCGGAGCCGGGGAGGTCGGCAGGCATCTTTGCCAGCAGCTTTCCAGTGAGAACCATGATGTTGTTCTCATTGATAACGATCCTGTCAGGCTGCACAAGGTGGAGCGGGAGCAGAACATCCTTGCCATTGAAGGAAACGGGGCTTCAAGCTCTGTCCTTGAGGAGGCTGATATAGGAAAGGCAGACCTCTTTATTGCCGTTACGGACATGGATGAAGTCAATCTCATTGCCTGTATCATGGCCGGTGCATACGGCAGCATGAGGCGCGTGGCCAGGGTGAGGAACAGTGACTATCTTGACCCCGGTTCTCCTTTCAGGGACAGGTATCTGGGCATAGATCTGGTTATCAACCCTGACCAGGTAATGGCTGACGAGATCATAAAGATAAGCAGCATGTCAGCGGCCTTTGAGGTGGTAAACTTCTTTCATGGCCAGGTGGTTATCGCAGGTTATCCGGTGACTGCCTCTTCTGCCATTTGCGGAATAAAACTGTCAGAGCTCAGGGAGCTCAAGGGACTTTACAATTTTGTGGTTGCGGCAATAGTCAGGGAAAATCACACGATAATCCCGCGGGGTGAGGACAGGATAGAGCTGAATGACCGAATATATGTGGTGACCAGGAGCGATGACATAAAGGCTGTTGAGGAAATCCTCAACATAAAATCCCCGAAACTTTCCAGGGTGTTCATCATAGGCGGCGGCGAAGTCGGTACAAGGGTCGCAAGACAAATGGAGGCAGAGGGGGTTGATGTGCTGATTGTGGAGGAAAACCATAAAAGGTGCGAGTTGCTGGCTGAGCAGCTTTCCTCCTCGGTGGTCCTTAATTTTGACGGGCTGGACGCGACCGAACTTGTAAATGAGGGCATTGATGACGCTGACCTTCTTGTGGCTGTAACAGACAGCGATACCACCAACATCCTGGCCAGTCTCCTTGCGAAACATCACGGCGCCGCAAAGTGCATTACCAGAATCAGCAGGGCGGACTTTATCCCCCTTCTTGGCAACCTGGGTATTGATGTGGCCCTGAGCGCCCGTCTTGTCGCGGCAAACATGATTCTCAAGTTCGTCAGAAGGGGTATTGTGCTTTCGGCAGCGGGGCTCATAGGAAGCAATGCCGAGGTGGTTGAGTTCGTAATTTCAAAGAGATGGCCCTATGAAGGCAGGGCCCTTGTGGATATTCCCCTGCCAAAGGGAGTGAATGTCGTTGCCATTGTGCGTTCAAGAGAGGTGCTCATTCCGTCTGGAGGCAGCGTGCTTCAGACAGGAGACAGGGTGATACTCTTTGCTTTAAAGGATGCCGCGTCAAGGGTTGGGGAGTTTTTCAGCAAATGAGATTTGCGACCATAGGCGCCGTAACAGGCTGGCTTCTGCTCTTTCTTGCCGTTGCTGTTCTTTTTCCTGTCGGCTTCAGTGTTTATTATGGTGATGGAGTCTGGCATGCCTTTGTCATAACCTCGATCATTGCCCTGGTCTTTGGCGCGGGGCTTGTCTGGTCATGCACTCCGGGAAAGGAGATAAGTCACAGGGAAGGGTTTGCCATAGTTGCCTTCGCGTGGCTTGCCGCCGCTGCTGTGGGAGCGCTTCCATACTTCATATCCTGTCGTATTCCCTCATATCTTGATGCCTATTTTGAGGCAATGTCAGGTTTTACCACAACCGGCTCCACCATACTTTCCGCGGTTGAACCCCTTGGCCCCGGACTGCTTTTCTGGCGCTCCCTTACCCACTGGCTTGGCGGCATGGGGATAATCGTGCTTTCCATAGCAATTCTGCCGATACTCGGCATAGGCGGTATGCAGCTTTTCCAGGCCGAGATGCCCGGCCCGACAAAGGACAGGCTTGCCCCGAGGATTCAGGATACGGCCCGTATCCTCTGGACTGTATATCTTGGTTTTACGGTTATTGAAACAGTGTTGTTGATGTGGGCCGGAATGAGTTTTTACGAAGCGGTGTGCCATGCCTTTGCCACCATGGCCACAGGCGGTTTTTCCACTGACAGCGCAAGTGTTGCCGGTTTTGGAAATCCCCTTGCCGAATATATCATCATTGTTTTCATGATCCTTGCCGGTATGAATTTCACCCTGCATTACCGTCTCCTGAGAAGAGACTTCAAAAGGGTGTTTTCATCTGAAGAGCTGCGTTTTTATCTTGCAACAGGTTTCGGAGCCACCCTGCTTGTCCTCTTTTTTAACTGGAGTGGCGGAATATACGCTTCCATTGGCGACAACTTCCGTGACTCACTGTTTCAGGTCTGGTCAATCCTTACAACAACCGGGTTTGGCACCGCTGACTTTGACCTGTGGCCACCGGTATGCCGTATTATCCTGGTAACATTAATGTTTCTCGGGGGCATGGCTGGTTCCACAGGAGGTGGAATAAAGCATGTGAGGATCGTCATCTTCTGGAAATTTACCAGGGTGCAGATACGCAGACTCATACATCCAAGGGCGGTGGAGGCCATAAAGCTCGATGGAAAAAGGGTGCCTGATGAAGTGGTGCAGTCCATACTTGGATATCTTTCTCTTTATATGGCTGTTTTCATCTTTGCCACCCTTGTGGTCACTTCCCAGGGTGTTGATATTGTCACGGGCTCAACGGCAGTTATTGCCACCCTTAACAATATCGGCCCCGGACTGGCAGGCGTGGGCGCCACAAAGAACTTTGCGGACATACCGTCACTCTCCAAGGTGGTGCTCATATTCTGCATGGTTGCCGGACGTCTTGAACTGTATACCCTTGTGCTCCTGTTTATTCCTTCCTACTGGAAGGGAGCGCGGTTTTCAGACGCCGGAAGGAGGTCTGCCTCCTGATTGAACTCCTGTTCAGGAAGAGGTGCCGGGCGGATACTGCCTTTCAACAACAGAGGCAAGCTCCTTCAGCCGTTTTTCAAGGATTCTCAACCCGCTTCTTGCCTCGTCGCATGACATGTCAATGTTCAGGGCCTTTTCATAAGCGCTTCTTGCAGCCGTGTACCAGCTTCCCTCAAGGTAGCTGTCTCCGGCGACACAGTATGCCTCGGCCAGTCCCTTACCAAAAAGAGTCTCCAGTATTTTCCCTGTGCTTCCTGATGCGTTTTCTTCCTTTTCGTGCTCATCAAGGAGATATCGTATTAAAAATCTGTTGTTTTTTTCACCCCTGAGCAGTGTTACAAGACTTTGCTCAGCCTGCCTGAACATGCACTCTATTCGGGAAAGTCCTGTTTTCAGGTCGTTCATGGTGTCGTGAAAAAAATCGGCATATTGGCTTTCAACTGATTTTTCCTGTATTTTTTTTGACAAAAGGGCCTTTTTGATGAGCGGTTCATACCGATGGAGCATGTAACAGTTTTCCTTGAGTTTCATGGCCTCATGGAATATTGTTCCTGTTATCCAGTCAAACATGAACTTGTCTGTCTGTTCAGTCGGGTCGGCGTCTCCCCACAACATATGGCACATGTCCTTCAACTGCCACAGCATGCCCTTGCGGTCTGCCGTGCCCACCCATGTGTTGAACAGGTCATAATCGAGTCTTTTTTCGTCAGAGGCCTTTTTGATGCAGTGAAAAAATTCTGCGGAGCGGTTAAAGTCCCTTACCACAGTGGCAACAAAAAAATCTCTTCTGTATTCAAACCAAACCGTATGTTTCATCTTGTTTTATGTCCCCGGGTGTGAAACCAGCCTTGCAGCTTCTTTTACGGCAAGGCTGATGACATGATTGTCCTCAATGAAGGCAAGCCTCTTCCTGGCAAGGCCTTTGAAAAAATCCCGTATTTCGTTTTCACTGTATTGCCGCGTTGCAGCAAGTTCCCTGAAGCTGATGATATCCGTTGCTTCAAGGTAAAGTTCCCTGGAAGTTCCTGAAAGTCTGTGATGTAGCGTTTTGCCATCCGG
>CAYXYO010000025.1:0-16592 GCA_964469365.1 uncultured Desulfobacterales bacterium
CCTTGTGCTTCGTTTCGGCAAATATGTGAAGGAGGCAAAACCCGGGCTCAACTTCAAGCTGCCCGAACCCATTGAACATGTAATCAAGGTGCCTGTTCAGCGCCAGCACAAGGAGGAGTTCGGTTTCAGGACAGAACTGCCTGGCATCAGGTCAAAATTTTCCACAAGACAGTACGCACAGGAGGCCCTGATGCTGACAGGCGACCTGAATGTGGCAATGGTGGAGTGGATCACACAGTACAGGATACGGGACCCTTATCTTTTCCTGTTCCGGGTAAGAAACCCTGTAAAGACATTCAGGGACATGAACGAGGCGGTGGTCAGGAAGGTGGTCGGGAACCGCACTGTCAACGAAATCCTCACCACCGGAAGGCAGGCTGTGGCCGCGGCGGTAAAGGCAGAGCTTCAGAACATGTGCAACCTGTACGAAACCGGCATAGTGGTGGAACAGGTGGTGCTTCAGGACGTAAACCCGCCTGACCCTGTAAAGCCCTCCTTTAACGAGGTAAACCAGGCCCAGCAGGAGAGGGAGAAGATGATTAACGACGCCATGGCCGATTACAACAAGGTAATACCAAGGGCAAAGGGCGAGGCCCTGCGCACCATACAGGAGGCCGAAGGATACGCCACGGACAGAATCAACCGTGCCATGGGAGACGCGGCCTTTTTCAGGGCAATACTCAAGGAGTACAGAAAGTCGCCTGATATCACAAAAATTCGCCTTTACCTTGAAACCGTTGAGGAGATATATCCTGTGGTTAAAAAGAAGACAGTAATTGATTCAGGCATAAAAGGGCTGCTGCCAATGCTGCAGCTTGACAGGAAGGGACAGTAAATGAAGATATTTTCCGGTTTTGCTGTTGTCGTGATACTGGGCGCCGTTCTGCTGGCGGGAGACTGCTTTTACACTGTAAACGAGGCGCAGCAGGTAATTATTACCCAGTTTGGGAAACCCGTGGGCGAACCTGTGAGAGAACCGGGGCTGCACATGAAACTGCCCTTTATCCAGGATGTCAACGCCTTTGACAAACGCTTTCTTGAGTGGGACGGGGACCCGAACCAGATAACCACCAAGGACAAGCGGTTCATCTGGGTTGACAGTTATGCGAGGTGGCGCATCAAGGACCCCCTGCTCTTTTTCAAACGGCTGCGTGACGAGACCAGGGCGCAGTCAAGGCTTGACGACATACTGGACGGCGGCACAAGAAACGTGGTGGCAAAATTCGACCTGATAGAGCTTGTGGAAAGCCCTGTGGCCCCGGACAATATCACGGACAGCGTGACAGCCGCGGATGACAGCCGCCATTTTGTGCATGCCTCCATCAAATTCGGCCGCGGCGAACTTGCCCACAAGGTTATCCAGTACGCCGTCCCCAAGCTGGAAGACCTTGGCATAGAGCTCCTTGACTTCCAGTTCAAACGCATAAACTATGTGGAGCAGGTGAGAAAGGAAGTGTACGCCCGCATGATCTCCGAACGCAAAAGGATTGCCGAACAGTACAGGGCCGAAGGCGCGGGAGAAGCTGCAAGGATTGAGGGTGAAAAGAAGAGGCAGCTCAAGACCATATCCTCAGAGGCCTACAGAAAGGCGAAGGAGATAAAAGGCAGGGCGGATGCCAATGTGACCGCCATCTATGCCGCGGCATTTGGCCAGGACCCTGAATTTTACAAATTCATCAAGGGGCTGGAGACATTGAAGGCCGCTGTTGACAAAAACACCACCCTTGTACTCTCAACAGATGGCGAGGTGTTCCGCATGCTTCATGGGGCCCAACAGTCAGAAACCCCTTGATTGCAAAAGTGCAAGAGCGGCTGCATTGTCCTGGTTCTGACATTGGAACGCGCATGCCCGCCGGCATGGGGGTATGCGTGAAGTTCCCTCACAACAAGACCGCATCTGCAATATCCTGAAATGTCTTTAGCAAACGCCGGTTTTTTACCCTTTGTGACCATCATTCTGGCAGCCCTTCTGCTCATGGCAATGGTGCTGATAGCAAGGCTGAAGCGCGACATCCTGAAAAAGGGGGAATCCCTCGCTGCCCTTGACCGTGAGCTTGTCATGCTTGAGGAACGTCTGCAGGCAGCGCGGGCCAGGCTTGAAGATGAACGCAGGGCCTTTGAAGAGCAGAAAGAGGAGATAAGAAAATCCTGTCAGACCATTTCCCTGGAGAAGGACAGGAGAATCACAGCCCTTTCCGAAGAAGTTGACAGGATGGAAGAGCAGCTTCAGGCCCTACTGCTTGAAAGACAGAAACTGGAGTCGTCCCTTGCGTCACTCGAATCCAGCAGCAGGGAAAAACTCCAGGCAGCCGAGGAAAAGATCGCCCTTCTCGAACAGGCTGAAAAGAGGCTCTCCATCCAGTTCGAAAACCTTGCGAACCGTATCTTTGAGGAAAAACATCAAAAATTTCACACACTGAGCAAAGAGAGGCTTGAGAGCCTGCTTGAACCTGTTGGGCGCCGGTTCAGGGAGTTCCAGGCAAGGGTTGAAGACATCCATGAGGCGGACACGCGGGAGCGGGCCTCCCTGCTCACGGAGATAACGCGGCTCAGGGAGCTCAACCAGCGCATGGGACAGGATGCCATAAACCTGGCCAACGCCCTGAAGGGCAACAGCAAGGCCAGGGGCAACTGGGGCGAGATACAGCTTGAACGCATACTTGAGGAGTCTGGACTGAAAAAAGGCAGGGAGTATGAAACCCAGGCAAACCTCAGGGATGAGGCAGGGAAAAGGTTCAGGCCTGACGTAATAATACATCTTCCCGGGGGCAGGGATGTGGTTGTGGACTCCAAGGTCTCCCTGGTGGACTATGAACGGTTCCACTCTGCTGAAAACGACCGTGAGGAGGCAAGGCACGCAAAGGCCCATGTCGCTTCAATGCGTTCCCACATAAAGGAGCTGGGCGCAAAGAAATATGATGAACTGGTCGGCATAAACACCCTTGACATGGTCATCATGTTTGTGCCGGTGGAGCCTGCCCTGCACCTTGGCCTTGAACATGATCCGGGCATGTTCAACGAGGCGTTCAACAAGGGCATACTGCTGGCAGGCCCCTCAACCCTTATGGCCGCCATACATACCATTCACAATATCTGGCAACATGAATACCGGAACCGCAATGTCATCAGGATAGCGGAAGAAGCCGGAAAACTGCATGACCATTTCGTACTCTTCATGGACGCACTGGACGACATGGGAAAGCACCTTGACAGGGCGGCTGACAGCTACCGGACAGCGCGCAAGAGGCTTGCCCATGGCCGGGGCAACCTTGTGGGACGGGTGAACAAACTGCGGACACTCGGCGCCAGGACGAGGAAACAGTTAAAAATGGAGTCGCCCTCCCCTGAGGATCAGGGAAATAACTGACAGCAGGGAACATGGCCGCGTTACAAAAACCGTTTTTCCGCCTGCCCTGCCGCATATCCAGGCATCGTCGGCCGCGATATGTACCGGTTCAGTCTGAATGGAAGTTTTCATCCCTCCGGATCAGTTTGCTCATGTGAAGGAAAATTTCATGAACATCTTCACAAACATCTCCAGACACGGCTGGCATCCTGCCGCGACATGCCTTGCCTGCTGCGCCATTATCCTGTTCTGCGCGCATACCGCTTCAGGGGACAAGCGGGAGATCATTGTGGAGATAAACGGGGTCAGGGGGGAAATGCTGGACAATATCAGGGCATCCCTCTCACTTATGAACAGCAGGGAAACCGAAAACTGCAACGAAGCGTGGCTGAAACACCTGTACGCCAGGTCAACCGGTGAAATAATCTCCGCGATGGAACCCTTTGGCTATTACAATCCCGGGATACAATCCAGGGTTGACCGCACCGGGGAAAAACTGGTCTTCACCTTTGACATAACACCAGGCCCCAAAGTCATAATTGACGCTGTTGACATAAAACTTTACGGTCCGGGGGCGAATGAACCTGCCCTTAAAAAAATGATCATGGCAAATCCCTTTCACAAGGGCGACGAATTTGACCAGGATATGTATGAAGAGTGGAAGGAGAGCGTAATCAGGCGTGCCCTTGACCTTGGATATGGGGGAATAAAAAACGTAAAACACATTGTAACCGTTGACCGGGCCGGGAACAGCGCTTCCGTCACCCTCTATTTTGACACAGGCCCCCTGTACCATTTCGGAAGGGTTGAGTGCTGCCAGGAGATAATATCCCATGAGCTGATGCGAAGATACACTGCCCTGCTCCAGCCCGGGGAGCTTTATTCGCAGGCCCCCCTTCAGAAACTCCAGAGCAACCTGATAACAAGCGGATATTTCTCCCTTGTCGAGGTGAAGCCCATGTTCAGTGAGGCGTCAGGCGACACGGTGCCGGTGAGAGTAAGGGTGCTTCCGGCAAAACGGCACCGTTTTTCCATTGGCGGCGGATACGACACGCGCACAGGTATGAACGGCATGGTCAGGTGGCAAAATATCAGGGTAAACCGTTATGGCCATTCCAGCGACCTCATCTTGCGTCTTTCCAGGCCGCGGAGCGTCATCAAGGGCACCTACTGGATACCGGTTCTGAATCCGGCGACTGACAGAACGGGCATAAGCGGCAGTCTGGAAAGGGAGATTACTGACAATACCGAGAGAAGGACCGCGGATATTGACCTGGGATGGTATTTTGAGCGCGGCGGCTGGCGCTCCAGCCTCTTTTCAGAACTCAAATATGAACATTTCCGAACAGGCGATGAGCCATGGAAAAAGAGCGTGCTTTTCAGCTCAGGCGTCAGGACATCATTCACCCATTTCGCCAGGGACGCTTTTCCACGCTCAGGCTGGGCGCTGGAAACCGATTTCAGGGGATCGCCCGGGATAATCTCGGATACAGCCTACTGCCGCTGGGATACCACATTCAGGGCATTGCTGCCCATTCCGGAACGCGGCAGGCTTAACATGCGGCTGCGCACCGGATTCGCATGGGTTGACATATTCAGCAACTATCCCACATCCCTACGTTTCTTTGCCGGAGGAGATGAAAGCGTCCGGGGATACGGTTGGAAGGAACTTGGCCCTGAAAACAGCGACGGCGATGTGGAAGGGGGAAAGAACATGCTTGCAGGCTCCATTGAGTACGATTACAGGATGTTCGATGAGTGGGTAGCGGCAATTTTTGTGGATGGAGGCAATGCCTTCAACAACTCCATTGACAGACTGTACATAGGAGCGGGAGCGGGAGCAAGGTGGCTCTCCCCTGCGGGCGCGGTGCGTTTTGACTGCGCGTGGCCCATGAATGAACGGGGAAGAGGCCCCAAGCTCTCATCAATACATTTCTATTTCGGCTTTGAGCTGACTATGTGATGGTGATTACAGATTATGAAAAACATGGATAAAAGAAAAAGCGTCAGGGAGATACTTGAAAACAACCTGGACGGCAATGAAACAGTGCTGGCGTGCGGCTGGATAAAGAGCGTAAGAGCCGGTAAAAACGTGACGTTCATCGCCCTTAATGACGGAAGCTGCCTGGCTTCGCTCCAACTCGTCATGGAGCATGGCCCTCATAATGAGAAAGAACGGGGGAAGATGCTTACCGGAACGGCGTTAAAGGCGCGGGGAGTGATTGTTCCATCCCCTGCCAGGGGACAGAAAATGGAGATGCAGGTATCGTCTGTGGAAATAACCGGCATGTCAGACAGCAGCTATCCGCTTCAGAAAAAACGCCACTCATTTGAATTTCTGAGAAACATCGCCCACCTGCGCGCAAGGTCAAACACCTTTGGGGCAGTGTTCAGGACAAGGAGCCGTCTCACCTTTGCCATCCACTCCTTTTTTCAGGAAAGGGGCTTTGTCCACCTGCACTCACCTGTCATAACAGCCAATGACTGCGAGGGCGCCGGAGAGATGTTTTATGTAACATCCCAAGATCCCGCTGAAACCTGCCAGACTGACGAACCTGGCAGCTTCTGGAAAAGGGATTTTTTCAGGACCAGAACCGGCCTTACCGTGAGCGGACAGCTCGAGGGCGAAATATTCGCCTCTGCCTTTGGAAACATTTACACCTTTGGCCCGACGTTCAGGGCTGAAAACTCAAACACAAGCCGCCACGCGGCTGAATTCTGGATGATAGAGCCGGAAATGGCCTTTGCCGACCTTGATGACGACTGTGAACTCGCGGCTGAATTCATCTCATTTCTTGTAAAATACCTTCTTGAACATTGTCAGGAAGATATGGAATTTTTTGACAGGTTCATTGAAAAGGGAATTATTGAACGGCTTGAAGCCATCGCGGAAAACAGGTTTGAGAGGATGACCTATACCGAGGCCGTGGAACGACTTGAAAAATCAGGCAAATCCTTTGAATTTCCTGTTGAATGGGGCGCTGACCTCCAGTCAGAACACGAAAGGTATCTAACTGAGGAGATAACAGGCTGTCCCCTCTTTGTCACAGACTACCCGGCGGAAATCAAGGCCTTTTACATGCGCGTGAACCCTGACAACCGTACAGTTGCCGCCATGGACCTTCTTGTGCCTGGCATAGGGGAGATAATAGGCGGCAGCCAGAGGGAAGAGCGGCATGACATGCTCGAAAAACAGATGAAGGCAAAGGGCATAAGGCCTGACGACCTCTGGTGGTACATGGACCTGAGACGATGGGGAAGCTGTCCCCACGCTGGTTTCGGCCTTGGTTTTGAAAGATTGCTGATGTATGTTACAGGCATGAAAAATATAAGGGACGTGATACCGTTTCCAAGAACGCCTGGAAACGCCGGGTTCTGACGGCGTAACCGGCAGGGAGAAAGCAGTTGCACATAGTCACAACACATACCAACACCGATTTTGACGCCCTGGCGTCCACAGTTGCCGGGACATTTCTCTATCCGGGGGCAGTGGGGGTCATGCCCGGGCACATGCAGCCGAATGTCAGGGATTTTTTTACCCTGCACCAGGACCTGTTCCGCATAATACCAAGGAAATTTTTCACGCCTGAAGGCGTTGAGACGCTTACCGTGGTAGATACAGGCAACTGGAAACGCCTTGACAGGATGGATGCCCTTAAAAACGCCGGGAAGCTCACCATAAACCTGTGGGATCATCACATTGAAGGCGGAGACATAGAGGCAGACTGGAAACGCGTGGAGGAGTCAGGCTCCACGGTAACCATGATGGTGGAAGAGATAAAAAAACAGGACATTGCCTTTTCCCCCATACACGCCACCCTTTTCATGTTGGGCATATACAGCGACACGGGCTGCCTCTCTTTTCCATCCACAACGCCAAGGGACGTTTACATGGCAGGCTTTCTCCTTGAGAACGGGGCTGACCTAAACATGGTCTCCTCATGCCTTAACACAACTGTGGACGAGTCCCATTCAGACGTATTCAAGCAGATGCTCGACACCTCAGAGGTGGTAAAAAGCGCCGGATTCACCATTGGCATAACCATGCTGCCTGTAAAAAGCGGGCTTACCATGCTGGCCCCCCTTGTCACAAGATTCAAGGAATTCAAGGGCTATGACGCTGCCTTTGGCATATTTTCAGCGGCAGGCGACAAGTGCATGGTGATAGGCAGGGGAAGTCCCCAGGGAATTGACGTGGGCGCTGTGGCAAGAAGGCTGGGGGGCGGCGGTCACCCCGGCGCTGGATCAGCAACTGTCAGGTCAGTTGAGATGAATACCCTTTTCCATCAGGTTGTGGAGATAATCAGACAGGTGGAAGACGAGGTGGTGCCTGTAAAAAACATCATGTCCGACCCCGCGCCGTTCATTGTGGACATAACCGCTTCAATGGAAGACGCTTACAGGGCCTTTGACAACAGCCAGGTATCTGCCATAATTGTCGTGGAAAAAGGCAAACCATGCGGGGCGCTTGGCTGGTTTGACCTGCTGAACGCCAAAAACAGGAACCTTCTGAAAAATCCGGTAAAGGGCTTCATGCGAAGGGAGATACCCGTGCTTGACCCTGAACAGCCCGCCAGGGAGACGCTGGCGGCAATGAATGCCTCAGATACCGGCCTGCTTCCCGTCATGAAGGGCGACAGCCTCGCAGGAGTTGTTACCAGGGGCGACATACTGCTGCATCTCTACAACTTCTGACATATCTTCAGTTTTGACAAACCACCCTTTTGCAATATGGGCCGTCTTTACGAAACCACCTTGTCAAGTATAATCCTTATGACCTCTTCAGGCTCAAGGTTCGTGGAGTCTATTTCCAGGGCGTCGTCAGCCTTTCGCATGGGCGCTGTTTCACGATTGCTGTCAGCCGCGTCCCTGGCATTTATGGCGGCAAGTATGCTGTGGTAATCTATATCATCACCGCGCTTTCCCTGTTCCCGCATCTGAAGCGCGCGACGCCTGGCCCGTTCCTCAGGAGTGGCTGTGAGAAAAAACTTGTGCCTTGCGTCAGGAAAGACAACCGTGCCCATGTCTCTTCCTTCCGCCACAATCCCGCCGGCCTTCCCCATCTGCCGCTGGAGTTCCGTAAGCCTGGCCCTTACACAAGGCAACCTGGAAATTGCTGAGGAGAGAGTGTCGATTTCAGGAGTGCGTATAAGGCCTGAAACGTCCCTGCCATTCAGCAATATCCTGCCATCCCGGAACTCCATCTCCATTTGAGGCAGGATTTCGGCAACCATCTTCTCATCATCAACCGGAACCATGTTCTGCCTGGCAAAAAGTCCGGCGGCCCGGTACATGGCGCCTGTGTCAAGATAGGTGTACCCCAGACGGGAGGCGACCTCTCTGCTTATGTGGCTCTTGCCTGCCCCTGCCGGACCGTCTATGGTGACTATCTCCTTCATTTTGAAAGCTGATAGGGCAGCCATTTTGCGATAATGGCGTCAAGCGTGCCGTCATTGCGCCATTTCTCTATTATCTCGTTTAATTTTGCCAGGAGTTCAGGATTGTCCTTGCGTACTCCCCAGGCAATCTTTTCTTCCTTCATGGATTCCCACAGGCCGCATATCTCTGCCTCATGTCTTGACACTGCCCACATTACGGCAGGCGCGTCATGTATAAAGGCCGTGATCTTGTTCTCGGTAAGGGCAACCGCAGCATGGTCTGTCTTGTCAAAAAGGACAATACGCGACGCCTTTATGAAATTTTGCCTGACATACCGTTCTCCAACGGTATTCCTGATAACCCCTATGGAGATATTTCTCTCCTTCAGGTCTTCCACAGTGGTGAAGAGCTCCCTGTCACTGTTCCTTATGGCAGCCACAAGACCGGTAACAAGATATGGAGAGGTAAATGCTATTCTTACGGTCCGTTCAGCGGTAACAGTCATGCCAGACATGATTATGTCGGTCTTTCCCTGTAACAGCGCCGGAATCTGTTTTTCCCATGGCATGTTGATGGCCCTGACATTGCGTCCAAGCTCCCTGGCCAGGCGCTTGGCAAGGTCAATTTCAACCCCCCTGAACCTGCCATCTTCCTTGAAAACCAGTGGAGGATAATTGGTGGTGATTCCCACCTTGAGCAGATTTTCAGGCTCTGCCGTATGTGTGACGGCAGTATGACTTGCCGAATTGTCGCCTTCAGTGCCGGCGCATGACCAGAGGAGCAATGGCAAAAAAAGAAACAATACAAAAACCGGACCTTTTCTCATTATTTTTTTCATGGTGGTGTTTTCACTCCGGATATCCTTGAGGTTATCTGTTTAAAGCTGCCAGCCTGGATACAGCTTTTTCATACAGGTCAATATATCTGGGAACAACCTGTTCCCATGAATAGTGTTCCGTGGCAACCCGGCAACCCTCTTTTCGCATTTCAAGAAAGGAGGGGCGACTCTTCACATAAAGGGTGATTGCCCTGGATATGGCGTTTTCAAGGGCGGTTACAGATAAATCTTCAAAGCTGATGCCGGTCTTTTCATCAATAACCTTTACAAGCCCGCCGGTCTTCCTGGCAACCGGAATATTCCCCATGAGCTGGGCTATCAGGTCAGTCAGACCGCATGGTTCAAACCTTGAGGGAACAAGAAGAAAATCGCCTGCCGCATATATCAGATTGGCAAGCCTTGTGTTGAAACCTGACACAAAGACAAAACGTCCCTGATATTCCTTCATGCCGGCAATATCTCTGAAACGCCCCTCCAGATGCTCTTCACCGTTGCCAAGGAGCGCCAGATGAAAATCCGGCATATCCTTAAGTGGCCCTTCCATTGCGTCCGCAAGTATATCCATGCCTTTCTGGTTGTTCAACCTGCTGACCACTGAAAAAAGCGGAAAGGGGAATGAAGGCGATATCCTGCCATATCGTTCCATTCCGGCATCGCTGAACTCCCTGGCCAGGGCATTTTCACCCCGACCTGAAAAGAGTTCCAGGGCCGCGCGTCGGCAAGCGTCCTTGCCCATGAAATCGCCCTGACATGGATTGTAGCCCGCTGGTATCCCCAGTTTCACCGAGTTTACAGGCGTATATTCAGCGGCATTTATCCCGTTTGTTATCCCTTCCAGTCTGATATTCCGGTCTTTAAGGGCATGCCCCAGCCAGCCTGTAATGGCGTCAAGTTCCGTCTCCTGCAACTCCCTTGCGTAATTTTCGCTCACAGTATTCACCGTAGCGTACACAGAACCGGCAAGCAGTGGATCAAACATTCCGTTCAGCAGCATGGAATATATGATAAATGATGGAAGTCCTGTCACTGCCCTTGCAAAGGCGAGGTCAGCTATCTCCTGATGATAGCCAAGACCGGCGTTGTGTATGGTGAGCACAGCCGCCGTATTACGGTAGAAAACCCGGAAACCTTCAAGCTCTCTCATCATGACAGGGGTCAGGGCCGTATGTCCATCATGGCAGTGAATAATATCCGGCGGCGATCCCATATAGATGCCAAGGGCAAGGGCAGCCTTCTGGTGCAGCAGATTCATGGCAAAATAATCATAGTAGCCCGTACCTGGCGTTGCAGACGGGTCGCGGGCAGCATCCCGGGATGTATATGTGTATATCCCCTGCTTTTCTGAAAACCGTTCGGATTCTATGAGAATCATACGCACCTTTCCCTTGATACGTTCATGGAACCCGCACTGTTCCCGGCGTTCTTCTCCAGTGTAGTTCATATCCACATCAAGGGAAACGGGCAGGGGATGAAATCCCTGTTTTTCAGGATTTATAAAACCATAGCACGGCATAATTACAGTTACGTTATAACCTGCGTCTGCAAGGGCATCGGACAGATCCCGCGCCACATCCTGAACACCGCCCGCTCCGGCAAGCCCACGGTATTCCCTTGAAAGCATCCATATGTTTCTTTTTCTGCTCATCTCATATCGCTTTTCAACTTCGGCCACATTGAAAGGCTGTCCGGTTCATGGCACCCTTATTAAAAAAGAACATGAATATCTTGCTGAAAACCCGGCCAGCCCAACAAGCTCAACACAATGTCAAGAGACACTTTTTTCAAAGAAAAGCAGCCTGCGACAGCTACCTTGCACTGCCAGAATGTACAACATTTCTTCTCTCTTTGCCAACAAACGGCTGCGGAAGAACAACTTCCGCCAGAACGACTTGTACCGCTCACATTAACTGCCGGGAGGCCTGAAAAGTGAAATTTTCCAGATCAGCACAAAGGTATCCGCATCTCTTATGTTACCACTGTTTCCCGCCTTAGCATTATCATGGTGATATCATCATATTGCTTGTCACCCTGGAATTCCTCAAGTTCGCCAACAATTTTTTCACATATCTCTTCAACAGGAGTGTCAGCGCCGGCCTGCTCAAGGAGGGAGACCAGTCTTTTTTCACCAAAAAAACTCCCTTCCATGCAGCACGCCTCTGTTATTCCATCCGTATAGAGGAAGAGCATCTCCGAACTATCTATTTCCGTCTCCATGGTCATGTATGAGGCTTCGGGTTCAATTCCCAGTACAATGGAGCCAGGGTTTTGCGTGGACCGGCATCCTCCCGCAGGGCTTACTATCATGCCGTCAGGATGTCCGCCATTGGCGTATCTGAGCTCACCGGTTCTGACATTGTAATATCCCAGAAATACGGTCACAAACATGCAGGCGTCATTGTCCTTGCACAAGGTCCTGTTCACCTTCTCCATGGCCAGTCCCGGGTCGGTTTCGTCAGGACATATTATACGGAAAAGAGTTCTTGTAATAGCCATAAACAGTGCCGCCGGGATACCCTTGCCTGACACATCACCTATTATCAGGGCAAGGTTTTCAGAATCAATAAAAAAGAAGTCATAAAAATCCCCGCCCACTTCCCTTGCGGCTATATTTATAGCGTGCAATGAAAATTCCCTGCGTTCAGGAAATGGCGGGAATGTGCGTGGCAGAAGTGATTCCTGTATATCCGCGGCAATGGCTATTTCGCTCTCCATTGCCTGACGTGCCGCGCTTTCCCTCCTGACCCTGTCAATGTATTCATTCAATCTGGCCCCCATTGTATTAAAACCGGTCGCCAGGGCAACTATTTCCGCGGGACCTTTTTCTTCAAGTTTTATGTTAAACCTGCCTTCTCCAACAGCTTCAACTCCTTCTATCAGCTCCCTTACAGGTTGGGTCAGCATGACAGCAAGTTTGAATGATATAAAGATGGCGCATACGAGAAGACCGGCGCCCCACAGGATAGCGTGTTCCCTGATTGTGTCACCGGTCTCTTCCGCTATATCTGTAAATCTGTTTTCTGCCTCATATTGTATCTTTTCACTTTTCTCACGTATCAAGGCCTGAACAGGCATAAAAAAATCACCTATATTTATCACCGCAACTGTTATAAACGGCGTGCCTTCAACCTGGGCCAGCACCATGTATTTCCTTCTTGTGTTGCCATTCAGGTCAAAAAAATTGTAAAAACCCTTTACCAGCTTATGGGTGAAAGAGCGCTGAACAAGCTGCCACATCTCCGGATATTTCTCACTCCACTGGCAGAAATTCCTGCCCTCAACCTTTCTGTTTGGATGCAGAATCGCTTCCCCTGTATTGTCAATAAGGTCAAGATAACCTGCCTGGATCCTGTTTGCGTATATTGGTTGGGTGGCCACTGCCCTCAGTTTTTTATTCAGCCGCAATGCTGAATAGTTGGTAATATCCAGGTCACGGAATATGATAGAGAGTTTTGAGGCCGTCTCCTTGGCCTTTAGCTCAACAATCTTTTGTCCGTAATGGGTAAGGATTTTTTCTGACAGACGATAATTTTCATCTGTGACATCCTGTATCGCCTCCTTCGCGGTGGCAATGTTGGTGGAGGTAAGATATGATAGGTCGTTGTCAGCTATAAAAGCGATGCCCGCAACAAGTATGACAATGATCAGGCTGACTGACAGTATGAAAAGATTTCTTATGGATATGCCTGAAGCGGTAAGGAACATTAGGTAACCCCCGTATTTTCAAACTCCGGATATGTTGCGGCACGATAGTAACACAATTTTGCGAGGCGGCATTGGCAGCTCTGCACAAAGTCTCCCTACTTGATCCAGTGCAGGACATCCCTGGCAATACACCACCTGGGTTCCTTTGCCTGGACGTCCTTGCCGGTTATCCAGTGATTATAAAGCCTGTCAATGGTTCCATCATTCTTCTTCAATGCAATCCACGTGTTCAAAAAACGCATGAAGCTGGAGCCGTTCATTCTTACAGGATATGCCAGTGGCACTTTCAACTTCTCGAGACCTTCAGGCACGACAACTGAAAATCTCGGATAAAACAGGCTCATGAATGAGCCGTTTTCAGCAGTGGTAAGCACAGCATCCAGATATGGCCTGTTTTTGTCCTGCAGGTAAGATTCAAGGGATTCAAGGATAACCAGTTCGGATTTTGGAAAAAGCCGGGCCGCCGCATTGGCATAATAGGGTATGCCCGCGATTCCTATTCTCATCTTCCTGTCCGCAAGCTCGCTATAATTTTTGAACCTGTCTGTCATGTAATCAGGCACCAGGAATGCGGCCGTGCCCTCAAGGTAATAATCTGAAAAATTGACCCGCACCGCCCTGTCAGGAGTGACAAGATATCTGGACATGAATATATCGAACCGTCTCTGTCTCAGAGAAGTTATGACATCCTCAAAGGCACAGGGCACAAGCTCTAACCTTACGCCAAGGTCCAGGGCAAGCTGATATGCCATGTCAATATCAAAACCCACAAGCTCACCATCACTGTTAAAAAAGGTAAATGGCCTGCTTTTCTCATTATAGCCCACACGCAGAACTCCACGATTTTTAATGTCCTGTATGAGGGGCACGTTTGCTCCGGGCATTTTCAGGGGTGGCAGGGGATGTCTGAAAATCTTCACATCCCGGGGCCGGGGATTAATCAGTTTCATGGACAGTGCGAGTTTGTCCTTGTTGTAGTCTATCCTCACAACATTCCTGAAAAAGAAAAAAAGCGACAGCATGACAATCAGGGCGCCAACAACTGTCACCACAACATACCTCGCAAGCTTCATCCATGAAAACCGCATCCTGCCTGTCATTATACACGGGCCGGCAACAGCTATAACAACCGTGAACATCGCCGCCGCAATGGTTGAGAAACGGCTGTTTATCACTCCGGACATCATAAAAAGGTTAAATGTATCATAGGGTATCCTGAAAAAATGGAGGAGTGAAGGTATGGCAACATTGACACTGCCGAAAAAGGTGAAAAAGCCTATTCCCAGCATCTGCATGTAATCATCAAAGGACATGTTTGTGTTACTCATCCAGGCAGCGAATGGGATGAATATCATCAGAAGGAGTTTTCCTGAATTGGGAAAATTGAAAGAGGCTGGAACCAGCACGTCAACAGCATTGCCAAGTTCCGGCGTGTCAGAGACATGCTTCTTCAAAATACGTTTTCCCTCTTCGGTTATCATGGGCAACACCACAAAAAGGTTGCCTGTAAAAAATGATGTTATCAGGGCGTCGCTGAAGGTCGAGAACACCACCCTGTAAGGCACGGAAGTAAATGTTGCCACAATACCTGGAAGCACCCAAAAGGTGAAAAACAGGGTCAGCGCTATGTAAATCCAGATATATACCTGCATCTGAAGCAGTTCATCCACATACATCGTTCCGGATGCGGCTGCCGTAATGGCAAAGATGCCCAGGGGAGTAAGTTTTACAATAACAGACGTTATCCTTGACATCGCCCTGGCTATAACATCCATTGGCTCAATGACCACCTGTTTGTTTTTCATGCCGATAAGGGCGATTCCTGTCATCATGCAAAAGAGCACAACCGCGGGCACGGCATCCTGCGCCAGTGAAGCAAAGGGGTTGTAGGGTATATACATCTTCAGGTAGTCGGGAGCCGGTCTTGCGTTAATCATGGAGTCTGAAAAAAAAGAGGCCGATTCCACATGGGGAAAGGTGAAGGGGGCAAAGGCGATGAGCAGCAGGGTGATTACCCAGATAATCAACATGAAAAGGGATACCCTTCTTGCCATTATCCCGGCTTCTTCATAGGTGAGTTTGGCAAGGCTGCCAGTCAGGGAAACCACAATGTAGGGCAATACAGTGATCTGTAGCAGCTTTATATAGAGGTCGCCTGCAAGGGACATGAAGGAGACCTTCTCCCCCCAGAAAATGCCCACAAAGAATCCCAGCACAACGCCGGCCATAATCTGGGCGGAAAAAGAGAGCTGAAAAGGACCTCTCCTATTTTGCTCCATAGTCTTCAAGTTTGAAAATCAAAGGGTCCTGACTTATCAACTCCAGGTCAAGCCAGATGGGCGAATCCGAATTGTTATCAACTGTAAGGGCCGGTATGTGGAGAACCATTTTTGATGTATCGAAGTTTGAGTACTCTCCAACAGTTATGCCGCAGGAAGCGGGATTTTCCATGCAAATCTTCCTCCCGGCCTCATAAGCCGAATCCCTTACGACCTCAAGATCCGCCTTTGTATACTCCTTGACAAAGGACGGATAGTCAAATTCATTATAAAGTTCAGAGAGCTCCTCTTCAGAAAGCGCCCTGTCATAGATACGCACCTCATCTATCATGCCTGTGAATTTATGGTCATGTGTCTCTCCCCTGTTGCCTATTTCAAGTGGCACGTCACCAGCCCTGGGCAGGTCGGATCCGATTACAGAGGAAGCGGTGAGTATGCCATCCACATACAGTCTGACACCGCGTTCCATGCAAACAACAGCCACAAAAATCCACTTCCCGTATTCAACTATATTGTTTGACTTAACAACCATGCTGCCAGCATTGAACTGCAACAGGGGAGGATAGTGTGAAGCGCCGACAATGAGCTCATAGCCCTTTACTGTAGAGCTCCCTGACAGGCCGACCCTGGAAACAATCCTGCCGAAGCCTTCACTCTGTTGAGAAAATATCCATGCGGAAATTGTAAGCTCTGAAGAAAGATCCAGTTCCGTGTTGTATCCGCAATCAATATATGAATTGACACCGTCAAAACGATAGGCGCTGTCAGGCTCTCCAAGCCTGTCTGACACCAGTACAGCGTCATGAACAGACCCGTGATTGCCATGAAGACTGGCATCATTGGCATTCCCCTTAAAGGGGAAATAGGCTATCAGGCCATCTGATGTCACAGCCAGGGCAGGCATGACAAAAACAGCAACAGCAACAAACAATATGGGGGCAATGACAATCCCGCAAATACCCCGTTTTAAAAAAACGCAAACAGACTGACCCATGACAACCAGGCAACTCCTTAAAAATTTACAAAAAGAATCCTTAACATAAAAGTA